>JBDKTO010000117.1 GCA_039680175.1 Veillonellales bacterium
AGGGGCTTCGCCGCATATTTTCGTCTGTTTGTCAATCTTTTTGTACAAAAAAAAGAACCGGGTACGCTTTTTTCGTACTCGGTTCTTTTGGGAATTTATCCTATATGCTTTAACTTAATGACATTGCCCTCCGGGACGCCTTTTTGCTATGGATAAAAAGCATTATAGTTGTCATCGACTGGCGTCAGCCATGGCATCGCCAAGCGGGATGCGGTGAAGCGAAAGTACGAGATGGCTTCACTGTCGTTCGCAATGACAAATCGTTTTAGTATGAAAGCGAAAAACGATTCCGTCATCGCGAGGAGCGGCAGCGACGCGGCGATCTGTAGAGCCTCCATGCTACTCTGTGCAATTTTTTCATTCCCGCTGCGAACGCAGGCGGCAATTTCAGAAGCATCGGCCGTTCGTTCCTGCGAATGACAGGATAGTAAGCTGTGAGTCAGGAATCCAGCTGCCCGGTTCCAGCGGCTGTAAGCGAAAATTGGCAGGAATATCTTCCCTCCTATCGAATATACTCTATTATATGGGATGCATATTTCCCAAGGAGGACCAATTCATGGAGCAGCAGCTAATCATCGCCGTTGATCCCGGCAGAGAAAAATGCGGGGTAGCGGTTGTACATAAAACAAACGGCGCCCTGTGGCGGCAAGTCGTGGCAGCCGTCGCCATGGCGGATACGGTAAGCCGTCTGGCCGCCCAATACGCGATTTCCACCGTCGTCCTGGGCGATCGGACCACCAGCCGCCAGGCGGCCGGAAAATTAGCCGGTATCCTGGTCAACGGCGGCCCCCTGACCGTCATCCCCGTAGACGAACACCGTTCCACCGACGCAGCCCGCCAGCGCTACTGGCGGGAAAATCCTCCCCGCGGCTTGAAACGGCTGATCCCCGTGACCATGCAGGTGCCGCCGGTACCGGTAGACGACTATGTAGCCGTCATCCTGGCCGAGCGTTACTTTGGGCGGTGAGTATGGGCTGTTGGCTGTTGGCTATTGGCTATGAGCCATGAGCTGTTGGCTATGGGCTATGGTATGGGCTGTGAGCTAATCGCCAACAACCAACAACAGAAAGGAATCACTATGTCTGATAATCAGAGAAATTTCAAAGATTTGCGGATTTGGCAAGATTCAATGGATTTAGCTGTTAAAGTATTTAAAATGACAGAACAATTACCGAGGCAGGAAATACATGGGCTTAGTTCGCAAATAAGACGCAGTGCTGTATCTGTTCCGTCAAACATTGCTGAAGGTTGGGGTAGAAAAAGGGATAAGGAATTTTATCGCTTTCTGGATATTGCGTATGGCAGTCTATGCGAGCTTGAAACTCAGCTAGAGTTAGCGAAATGCTGCTATGCGATTGAGGTCAATGATATGCAAGCACAATGCGAGAGCATTCAAAAGCAAATAGGAGCATTACGAAAAACAATTATGAATCAGAATCAAGGGTCGTTATGAGCGATGAGCGATTGGCGATTGGCTATGAGCCCACAGCCCACAGCCCACCGCCCATCACCAACAGCCAACAGCCAATCGCCCACCGCCAACAGCCCATCACCAAAAATTTTTAAAAAAATTTTCCAATCAAGCAGGAATATTAAGGTGAATATAGAATTTGAAGTATTGTAAAGCAATGATTGGATATATTATATTCAATCCTGAACTTTGATCTGTCACTGAAGAGAACTGACGGGAAAGGAAGGAGGTGTACCTTAGGTTCCCGGGAGCGGTTCTTGCAGTAGGTGAATAGATATGAGACCTTTGACAAGGGAATATTGAAAATTGAGGAAACAAGGAAACTCAACGACAGTTCCCTTCTTAGGCTCATTACAACAAAAAAAATAAACCTAAGGAGAGAAAAGAATGAAAAAGACTCTTATTCTGACCCTTGCTCTGGTATTCGTACTGAGCATCGGCAGCGCAGCTTTCGCAGCTGCAAATCCTTTCGTTGATGTACCGGCTAAACACTGGTCATACGACGCAGTTGCCAAATTGGCTCAGGCCGGTCTGATTGACGGCTACAATGATGGCACTTTCCGTGGCGACAAGACCATGACTCGTTATGAAATGGCTCAGGTTGTAGCCAAAGCTATGGCAAAATCCGACAAAGCCAGCGCTGAAAACAAAGCCTTAGTTGACAAACTGGCTGTTGAATTCTCCTCTGAGCTGCAGAATCTCGGCGTTCGCGTCGCAAAGCTGGAAGCGAATCAGTCCGCAGTTAAAATTGGCGGCGATATCCGGATGCGTTATGACAATCTGGATAAGAGCGATGCCGTTTGGAAAAATCGTCTGCGTATAACGATGACCGGCAATATTAACGACACGACTTCTCTGTATGCCCGTTATGTTGCTGCCGACAACAACTTTGGTCATATTGCTACGACGACTGATAATCCCGGTGCTGAAGGCACTAACCGCTTAAGTGATTTGGCTCTGACTACTAAAGGTCTGATCCACAATACGGATGTTACCGTAGGCCGTTATACCCTGCAACTTGGTCCAACGCAATATTTAGCCGGAACTACCGGTAATATTGACGGTATTCAGACCAAGAGTAAGTTCGATAAATTCGGTTTGATGTTAGGTTATGCCGATGCCAGCTATTGGCAACATAAAGATGCAGCGTATTATGCACGTGTGAATGGTGTTAGGGCAACGACGCCGAGTAGTGAGTGGCAAGATATGAAAGACATTTACTATGCTGAAGCAACATATGCTTTCGACAAGAAAATTAAAATGAATGTTGATTATTTCAAAAATCAGGATAATGGTGCCATTGTCAAGAATTACAATATTTTTGGCGGCGGCGTAACGTATCAGTTCGCTCCGAAGTGGAATGTAATCGGTGAATATTACAGAAACACTGCTGACGGTGCTAAAGACGGATTTGACGGCAACAGCCCGAAAGCCACTATCGGCAGACTGACATACGGTCAGGCTAACCTTGCTAAACCCGGTTCTTTCGCTCTGTTTGGCGAGTATGCGAAATTCGAAGGTCATGTTTTCCCGTATGCCATGATGGGTCCGTATACCAAAACTGATGGCGATGCTGTAGGAGTTAAGACTGGTAACGGAATTAAATTCTGGGACTTCCAAGTTGCATATGTATTAGCGAAAAATATCAACTTTGAAGGTGTTTACCAGTTCAACATCAAAGACGCCAAAACCGGTGATGATGCACCAAACAAGAACTTCACCAGACTCCAAATCAACTACTTCTTCTAAGAAGCAAAAAGGATCCCGCAGTGATGCGGGGTTCTTTTTTTTAGAATCCCATGCCGCTCATGCCGATAAAATCATAGATGTGCTTTTTGCTCGTCATTGCGAGGAGGAACGACGAAGCAATCTCCAAGCAGGAGAGGCGGTCCGGTATCGGGAGATTGCGTCGCTGTCGCTCGCGTTGACAGAATTGAGGGTGCTTTTTGCTCGTCATTGCGAGGAGGAACGACGAAGCAATCTCCAAGCGGGAGAGCCGGTCCGGCACGGAGAGATTGCTTCGCTGTGGCTCGCAATGACAGAATGGAGTGAGCCAAAGGTCACATTTGTATAGCCCCAAACCGCATTTCTTGATTTTTCCTAATGAAATTTCAAAAATGTCTATTGACACGCTCCCGTGCTATATGGTAAAATTCAAAACAATTCCTGGCAATGAAGCCTCCGCAGCAGTGTCTGCGAAGGCTTTATTTTTTACCGGTTTTTACCCTCGCGGGACAGGCAGGAAAAGTCCCGGGCGGATAAAACATAACGCTCACTGTACGGGTTGTACCGAACGGATAAGGAAACAGGGGCAACTTATACCGGAACGGCAATCACGTCAGTCGGGCGAAAAAAACATTTTTAGGAGGAGTTACCATGAAAAAAAGACTTCTGGCCGCAGCGGTTGCTGCAATGATCACTCTCTCTACCGGTCTGGCGCTGGCCAACCCTGTGGAACTGGACGGTTCCGTTTCTTATCGCTATCGTGTGGACCACAATCAAAACAGTGAAGATCACAACGCCGGCATTACCCGTTTCACCTTGAATGCCAAAAGTGAAATTGCTCCCCAACTGAGTATCTACGCCCGGTTTGCGGCTGAAGGCGTAAGCAACAACAACTTTACGGCCGCGAAAGACTATAACGATTCGGACAACTTCCTGGGCGAGATCGATCAATACGGCTTTGACTATACGAACAAAGGCTTTGAGTACAAAATCGGCCAGCAGGCAGCCTGGATTGGCGGTACCGGACTGCTGTATGACAGCACCGGCTATCTGGGCCAGCAGGATTTTGGCGTTGTCGACGGAATTAATATTAAAGGAAAATCCGGCGTAACTTCTTTGGACTTCCTGGCGGCTCAGGAAAATAACAGCACCGGGGACGACAATAAAATCTATGCTTTGCGCGGTTCCTACAATCCGACGAGTGCTTTGACTCTGGGTGCGACTTACGCAACGTACAGGAAAGATGACGCACAGAATTTCTGGGCTGTCGACGCCGCGTACACAATGGGAAAAGCTACTTATTCGGCTGAATATGCCAAATCCAATGCCGACGCCGATAATTCGGCTTATGATGTAGGAGTGGCCTATAAATTTGACAATAAAAATACGGTATCGGTAACCAATTATAAAGTAGAGACAAACGGCAACATTAATGCCATGACGACTTTTGATTCGAATCGCAAAGGCTTCTACTACAGTGCCGACCACAACTTTACCAAGGATACTGCTCTTCATCTTCTCTACCGCGATATGTCTGTAGTAAAAGGCGCTGCTGATGACAACACTTCCTTCCGGGCAACGGTAAGCTACAATTTCTAAATTTTATATCAGCGCGCAGGACCCGCATTTTTGCATGCGGGTCCTTTTTACGTAGAAAATAAAATTGGCTGGGGGGATTCCAACGCCATGAACCCTATCTGTCATCGCGCGACGCCAGCCGAAGCAATCTCCAAGCGCGGCCCGGAACTGTGAGATTGCTTCGCTGCGGCTCGCAATGACAGAATGGAGGGCTGTGCTTTTGCTCTGTCATTGCGAGGAGGAACGACGAAGCAATCTCCAAGCGGGAAGAGGCGGCCCGGCACCGAGAGATTGATTCGCTGCGGCTTGCAATGACAGTAAATGCTATGAGCTGTGGGCTATGGGCTATGGGCTGTGAACCAACCACCGCCCGCTGCTCCGCAACATTTTCTTTTCCGGCGGTAGGAAAAAGTTCTCCCCTGTCGAATTACACATAATATAGAATAGCAGGAGCGATTAACAGGAGGTATTTAAATGAAGCAACGGGTAATTATCGGTCTGCTCGTATTCTGTATGTTGTCGGTGGCGGTTGTTCCGGTTACCCAGGCGTTTGGGTTTGGCGATGTTTTAAAAGTCGGCGGGGTAGCCATTGTCGTCGACAAATTTGCCGGACCGCTGAACAACTTTATCAACACGCTGATGGCAAAACATGGCGCGGAAAGCGGCTATGCCACGAAGGTGGTCCCGATCATCACTTTTGGTAGCGGCGGCTACGTAGGGGCGGTTCAGGTTACCGGGCCTCAGGAACTGGTTGATCAGACAGAAGCGGTGATCCAAATTGAGGGAAATTTTAACGGCAGTCAGTTCCGGGTTAAAGGTTTAGTACCGATTGACAGCAAAAACCCGACCAATTTTTCCCGGGTGCAGGGCGTGGGCGTTTCGGCAATGATCGATGTAAAAATATAGCTTATGAATATCCTGCCAATACCGGCAGGATATCTCTTTAAGATACCGAATATAAAAATTGTAATGTTGGTTCAAAACAGGGGAGGAATACTATGCTGCGCAAGATACTTATTGGAACTATGATGCTCATGCTCATGCTGTCGGCGGCAGTGTCGGCGGAAGCGACGACCGAGGTAACGCTGCTGGATAAGACGGCAGCGATGGAAAAGATTTACTACGGAACGGAACAGACCGGGTCTCTGGTGGAGCGGATCAGCAAGCTGGAGAAGGATATTTACGGCACGGAAACCAAGGATGCGCTGATGAGCAAAGTGGATCGCATCTATAGCTATACAAAGGAAAATGGCTCAATGACTCCTTCCTTTATCGTTCGCTTAAATGGTGTGGAGTGGGCGCTGAATCATTTGGTTACCGGACAGCCGGCCAAAACCCGCCTGGAAAATATTGAACGGGTGCTGATGGGAAATACCGTTGCCGGGTCCTTTGACAGCCGGTTGACCAAACTGACCAAACTGGCTTATGCAGATGGTCAGGTCAATATTACCAAGACAACGATTAACAAGGATACACTGTTTAAAATAAAAGTGATATCGCCCCTTAGCACGAAGAACAGCCGGGTGGGGGATATTGTGACATATCAGGCGGCCAATGATATTTATGCCGGCGGTGTTCTGGTCATTGCTCAGGGAGCCTGTGGGACAGGCAAGGTAACGAAAATAGAACCGCGGAAAAATTTCGGACGGGATGCCGAACTGCAGATTACTTTTGATACTATTGAAGGGGTTGACGGCACTGTCATCAACACTGTAATGGGCGAAAAAGCCAAGGAAGAAACGAAATCCTTAGCCAAGGCGGCAGGGGCGACGGTTGCCGGTATGGCAATCCTCGGGCCGTTTGGTGTCGTGGGCGGCGCTTTTGTACACGGCCAGGATATAGAAATCCCCGCCGGGACTTCATTATTTATCCAGGCGTCTGCCGATACGGATCTTTACGGCATTCAGGTCAGCAATACCCAATAAATTTTCACTCAGTAAAAAAGCCACCCCACGGTGGCTTTTTTACATATAGACGCGTTTTTAGCTGTCAGCGCGAGGAGAGACGATCCGGCACCGTGAGATTGCTTCGCTGCGGCTCGCAATGACAGTAAAGGCTATGAACTGTGAACTGTGAGCTGTGAGCCAACCGCCAAGTGCCAAGTGCCAATCACCAAGTGCCAACAACCAATAGCTTTGCTACAATTTCCCGGTGGCAGCTGGGCAGGAAAAACGCTATACTTGTAGAATAAAAAAAGAATTATGGGAAAGTCTATGGTTGCTTTAGCAAAATTTCTATAGATTGGAGATAATATGGGGAAAACAAAACTATTTTTGTTTGGTTTGCTGACGTTTAGTCTGGCATTTGGCACTGCTTTATCAGGGCAGGCGGCCGATAGGCAGGCTGCAGCTGCCAATACAGCTTCTCCGGCAAAAGCTCCCGTCGTGATTGAAGGGGATGAACTTTCCTTTAACGATTTGACAGGCGATGTATATGCCAACGGCAATGTGATTATGACGCAAAACGGCGATAAAATACTTACAGATCTCCTGCAGGGCAATACGAAGCAGCATGAAGTGTGGATGAACGGCAACGCTACTTTTTTGCAGCCGGGGATGATACTGAACGGTTTAGGCGCTCATTACAATTATCAGGAGAAAACAGGAACCATCCGGCAGGCCAAAGGCGTTTTGGATGAGGCGGGAAAACCGTATCAGGACCATATTGCCGGTCACACTATTGATTTCTCCGCCAAGCAGATCAATATCCACGACGGGATGATTACCACCTGCCCGGCGAAGGTGCCTGATTATCATATCAGCGCCACCCGGATTGAAGTATGGCCCGGCGATAAATATATCGCCTATAACGCCAAGTTTTGGATTAAGAATACAGTGATTTTTTCTTTGCCCAAATATGAGCAGTCCCTGGCAAAAGGGAAGGATGAAAATTCCGCTTTTCCGCGGCTTGGCTACAGCTCCAACAATGGCGTATCCATTTCTCAATATTTAGAATATCCCATTGCCGGCCGGCTGTCGGCTTATGGCGATTTGGCCTATTATTCCCACAAAGGATTTAAACCGACTTACGGTCTGGCAAGCCGGCAGGATAACTATACGGTAAGCCTTTATGACAGCTATACATTCAATGGTGATGATGAATGGGTTCATAAAACGCCGGAACTTATGGTCAATTGGAAGCCCTTCCGTATTGGCGGCAGTTCCTGGACGACTCATTTTTTCCTGACTGCCGGTAAATGGAACGCAGACAATGCTTCCGGCTGGCGGCGCGAATCGAATCTGTATTTCAAAAAAGATCCGATTCTCCTCAGCAAGATTCTTACCTTTGATCTGGGGACAGGCTTTGACAACATCAGATACGGCTACAATCAAACATCCAATGATATTTGGATGCTGAATCTGCGTCTGACAGCAAAACCCAACGACCGGCTGACAACCTGGGTCGGCTATAATTTTAACAAGGAAAGCGGCACCAGCCCTTACGAATATGACAAAATTGATGTGAGCCATGAATTGGTTAACGGAATTACCTATAAGCTGGACCGGATGGATACGTTGACGGTTAAGACCAGCTATGATACCCAAGGGGAATTTCTGAAAGATGTGGACTATACCTGGAAGCGAAATCTCCACTGCTGGGAAGCCGATTTGACGTACCGGGCCAAACGGAGTGAGTGGCGGCTTAAATTGTCAACCCTTTCTTGGTAAGGCAGCGTGGCATTATACGATGGGGGAGGTTTTTCATTGCAAACTTTTTTGACGGATTGGATAGACAAACTTCAGTCGAAAAAAATTATGGTTATTGGCGATATGGTGGCTGACGTATATCTGGAAGGGAGAATCTCCCGCATTTCCCGGGAAGCGCCGGTGCTGGTGCTGGAAGACCAGGGCAAAACAGTGGTTCCCGGCGGTGCCGCCAATGTTGTTCACAACGCCGCTGCTTTGGGCGGGGATGTCTATACGGTCGGCGTCGTCGGGCAGGACTATGCCGGTCGGGAACTGGTTCGCATTTTGGCGGCTAAAAAGATTAAAACGGTTGGTTTGATGGCGGATGACAGCCGGCCGACGATTACGAAGACCCGGGTCATGGCGGGGGGGCAGGCCACAGTCCGCCAGCAGATAGTACGGATTGACAAAGAAAAGAAGGAACCGCTGGCGTCTGCCATGGAGGAGCGGGTGCTTGATTATATCAGGCAGTATATCGGGCAGATGGACGGAGTCGTGCTGAGCGATTACGGCAGTCACACGGTTTCACCGCTGATTATGCGCTATGCAATTGATACCTGCCGGTCTGCCAACATTCCCTGTATCGTGGACTCCCGCTACAATGTTATGGCGTTTACGGGAGTCACCCTTGTCAAGCAAAATGAGTCGGAAGCCGCGGCGGCTCTGGGAATGAAGTCTCTGGATGAAGCAGCGCTGATTCCCGCGGGACAGGCTTTGCTGAAACAGCTGGAGGCCGAAGCGGTGCTGATTACCCGCGGACCGGACGGGATGACTTTATTTGAAAAATCCGGCAGTTACAGCCACATTCCCGTCACCAATAAAAGTGAAGTCTACGATGTATCCGGGGCAGGCGATACGGTGGTTACCGCCATGATTCTGGCGGTAACTGCCGGAGCTTCTTATGGGGAGGCAGCCCGTCTGGCGAATTTTGCCGCCGGCGTCGTGGTGAGAAAGCTGGGAACGGCGGCGGTTTCCCCTGATGAATTGCGGGAAGCGATAGGGAGGCATTATGAAAGTCATCAGTCGTGATCGCATCTGCGATGCGATTCAACCTATAAAGGCCGCTGGTAAAACCGTTGTTTTTACCAACGGCTGTTTTGACATTCTGCACGCCGGGCATGTCCGCTATCTGGCGGCAGCTAAAGCACTGGGACATTGTCTGGTGGTCGGTTTGAACAGCGATCAGTCGGTGCGGCGTCTGAAAGGCCCCGCCCGGCCGGTTAACCCGGCGGAAGACCGGGCCGAAGTACTGGCGGCTTTGGCCGCAGTGGATTTTGTCGTAATATTCGCTGACCCCACGGCCGAAGGTCTGGTGGCTCAGATTCAGCCGGACATCTATGTCAAAGGCGGCGACTACTGTATAGATTCGCTGCCGGAAGCGAAAATAGCCGCCGCCTACGGCGGCAAAACCGTACTCATACCCCTGGTGGAAGGCCGGTCAACCAGCAGTATTATTCAGAAGATCAGCAGGGACTAGGGGCTTGTGGGCGGTTGGCTGTAGCTAAGAGCGAGGTGTTGCCGTGGCGGTAGTTTCAACGCTGGATAGGCGACCGTAGCCGTGAGATTGCTTCGCTGCGGCTGGCAATGACAGAATTTGGTGCCAAGTACTAAGTGCTGTGAACCAACCGCCAATTGCCAAAAACCAGGAGGAATTCTCCATGACTTATCACAACATTCTTATCGTAAAACTCAGCGCCATCGGCGATGTCATTCACGCGCTGCCGGTTTCTCATGCACTTAGACAGTGTTTTCCCCAAGCCCGGATTACCTGGGTTGTGGAAAAGCCGGCTTACGATTTGCTAACGAATAACCCGGATATTGACGAAATCATTATTTTTGATAAACCCCAATTTAAGTCTCTGGCAGGACTGATCCGGCATGCTCCGCCTTTTATCACAGCGCTGCGGCAAAAGCAGTTTGATTTGGCGCTGGATTTGCAGGGTTTGTTGAAGAGTTCCTTGATTAGCTTTTTCAGCGGAGCCCAGCGGCGTCTCGTTTATCAGAATGCCCGGGAGGGAAGCCGGTTTATCTCTGAACGGGTGGTTGGCGCTTATGCTAACGGACATGTGGTTGACCGTTATCTGGATGTGGTACGGGCGCTTGGCTGCCGGGTAGAAAAACCTGTTTTTCCGATCCGGGTCACAGAGCAGGATGCCCGGAGCGCTCAAGCTATTTTGAAACAGGCGGGAGCAGGGGGCGAAATTCCTTACGTAGTATTGGCCCTTGGCGCCAACTGGCCGAATAAAATCTGGCCGCCGGAGCATTTTGCCGCTTTGGCGGATAAGCTGTTTGCCCGGCAGATTATACCGGTGGCAGTGGGCGGCCCCGGCGACAGAAAGCTGCTGGATCGTTTGAATCAAACGGCAGAAATTCCCCCCGTTGATTTGATTGGCAAAACCAGCTTAAAACAACTGGCTTATGTTATTCAGCAGGCCGCTGCCTTTGTCGGCGGCGACACCGGCCCCATGCATTTGTCCGCCGCCCTCGGCACGCCGACGATTGCCTTAATGGGGCCGACCGATGTCAACCGCAACGGTCCGCTGGGACAAAAAAATACCGCCCTTGTCGCCGGCCGTCCTTGTATCGGCTGCTGGCACCGCAAATGCCCGACAGGGCTTGACTGCCTGGCGGAGATTTCAGTTGAAGATGTATACCAGGCAATTAAAAAGTTTGTATAAAGTTATTGTCATTGCGAGGAGGAACGACGAAGCAATCTCAGGAACCGCTGTTGTTTCTTCCGAGATGTCCCGGATTGCCGCGTCGCTGTCGCTTCTCGCAATGACAGAGATAGTACTATATAAATTTTCTAGGAGTGTCTGATGAAGATTAATCATGCTTCCATCAAAAAAATTTTGGTAATCAATCTGGCCTTTATTGGGGATGTCTTATTGACTACCCCGGTGACTAGGGCGCTGCGGGAAAATTATCCCGGCGCGGACATTGATATGCTGGTGGTCCCGGTGGCCGAACCTATAGCCAGGCTGAATCCTTATATTCATCAGACTCTTGTTTATGATAAACGGGGCAAGCATAAAAAACCGTCCCAGCTTTGGCAATTAATCCGTCAGTTGCGGCAGCAAGACTATGATCTCACGGTATCCACTAACTTTGCCCTGCGTGGCTCAATGGTGGCCTGGGCCAGCGGTGCCAGGTACCGGGCCGGCTATGACGCTCAGCATGCAAAGTGGTTTCTGACCCATGTCGCAGCTTCTCATCGTCCGGTGATCCGTCACGAAGCGGAAAATCAATTGGATGTTTTGAAGCCCCTGGGAATTACCACTGGGAATACCAGCCTGACTTTGCAAATCAATCCCCTGGACCGGCAAAAGGCAGAAGAAAAAGTAAAGCGGACCCCCGAAAAATCTTTAGTGGTGCTTTGCCCCGCCGGAAGCTATCCTCGGAAAAGCTGGACAGTGGAAGGTTATGCCGCCTTGCTGCAATCATTATCGTCTCAGGCCGACTGCTGTTTGATCGGGGGACCGAAGGAGCAGGCCTGCCTTGAACAAATTAATCACCGGGCGGGAAATCTTGCTCAGGTTTTCGGCGGCACACTGACCCTGGGAGAGTCATCGGCTCTCATTTCCCAGGCCGATCTGCTGATTACCGTGGATACGGCGCCGCTGCACATTGCTCAGGCAGTCGACACTCCGGTACTGGCCCTGTTCGGTCCCACAGACCCTAAAGGCTGGGGACCGCGAGGACCGCGGGACATTGTACTTCAGGCTCCGGCAGCATGTGCCCCCTGCTGGGGAAAAGGAAATTGTGAACGTCATGCTTGTATGGAACAAATCAGCAGCGATCAGGTCGTTTCGGCGGCGTTAAATATGCTGGGGAAGCAGTAAACCGAACTGTCTCCAGAAGAGGATGTCATAGACGATGAAATTGGCAATTATGGAATCGATTACTACACCCGGCGGTCATGAAGTTGATTTTGACCGTATTTTAGTGGAAGAAATTCAGGCATTAGGTCATGAAGCGGTTTTTTATGTGCCGGAGAATTTTGTGTTTAAATACGATTATGGCGTTCCTGTCCGTTATCTTCCCGGTGAAGGCGTATCATATACCGGGCTAAAGGGTATCGGCAAGATGCTGTTTTCTGTTAAGCGGGAATGGAACCGCCAGCGCTGGTTCCGGGCGTTAGCTGCTCTCGCCGGCAGGGGCGAATTCGACGCCGTTATCATTCCGACATCAACGTACCGCTATTTGCGGGCACTGAATATCAATAGCTTAAAACACTCTCCTGTACCGGTAATTTTTATTGTACACGGCATCAATCCCAACGAAGCACCGCGCTTTTTTAAAGCAGTGGAAAAATTGCGCGACTATCCGAATGTGAAAGCGGCTGTTCTCACTTTTGGCGATGCCTTATTCGGCCATAAGTTTCCCAATGTTTATTGCATCAATCCGCCGGCGTATACACCGCGGGACATTGATTTTCAGCCTGCCTCGTTCAGCGGAGTCCTTGACCAGGGGCGGCCTCTGCGGCTTGGCTTTTTTGGGCAATACCGCCGGGAAAAACAATTGGATACTTTCTTAGATGTTTTTTTAACCGGCCAGTATAAACGGCCGATTCAGCTGCAAGTGCAGGGGGCGACAATGAATCCGGATGATTCCGCCGATTTTGAACGGATTATAAAAAAATACAGCGGTCATCCTCATATCCGCTTTTTGCATAAAGGCTTGATTGGAAAAGAGTGGCAGACAGCCATCGCCGGTATTGATGCGCTGCTGATGCCCTATTCGGCCAGCCGGTACCGGTATCACTGGGCCGGCATGCTGTTTACGGCGATTGGCTACCAAAAACCGGTGGTTCTCAGTTCCGAGATCAATCCGGAAGTGCTGGCGAAATATGAAATCGGCGTCAGCTTTTCCGGCGGCGATAACCACTCTCTTAAGGAAGCAATTGAGAATTTTGTCAATACCTTTGACGATAAAGCCGCCCTTTATACCAGGGAACTGGACCGGGCCGCCGCTGATTACTCGTCGGGGAAATTTGCCAAAACGCTGCTTCAGCTGGTTGGGAGATGTTGAAATGTCATCTTTAAAAATACTTGTCATCAACCTAATGCATATCGGGGATCTGCTGCTGGTCACCCCCGTTCTGCGCACACTGCGTACCAATTATCCCCAGGCTCATATCGCCCTGCTGGCGGATGCCAAACTCAGCGATCTGGTAAAATACAATCAAAATATTGATGAATTAATTGCAATTGATAAAAAAGGCTATCATAATAAATTGGGCAACTATATTCACTTTATCGCTGAGATACGCCAGCGCCGGTTTAATCTGGTGATCAACCTCCACGCCAATGAGAGGGCTTCGTTTATTGCCGCTTTCAGCGGCGCCGGCCGGATTATCGGCTATTCCTCCTGGGGACTGGGGAAAATGTTTCAATATTGCATTAAAAACCGCAAAGCCGTCAAGCACCAGATTCATTCCCACTTTGATGTCTTAAAAGAAGGCCTGGGCATTACCCGCATTGACGACCGGGGAATCGAGATGTGGCTGGACGAAGCGGCCGAAAAAAGTGCGGACGAAATCTGGTCCCAATCCTTCCCCCCCAATCCATCTTCTTCGTGTCCTTCGCGCCTTCGCGGTTCCAATCAATCCGATAACTCCAATCCTCCCGTCATCGGTCTCAACATCGGCGCTTCCTGGCCCACCAAACGCTGGCTGAAGGAATACTATGCCGAACTGGCTGACCGTCTGCTGGAGAAGAACCTTGGCGTAGCCTATTTCGGCGGCCCTATGGACGAAGAACTGGTTCAGCAAACCATCGCCTTGATGCGGCACAAAGACCACCCTTTGCTCCGGATATTCACCGGCAGGCTGACTCTGCTGGAACTGGCGGCACTGCTGAAAAAATGTGCCGTCTTCGTCACCAACGATTCCGGCCCGATGCACATTGCCGTGGCCATGGACGTGCCCCTTGTCACCATGTTCGGTGCCTCGCCGGTTCCCGGTTTTTACCCCTACAATAACAAGAGCATTTTGATTAAGACTCCGGCAGAGTGCCATCCCTGCGGGGTGCATACCTGCGAGCACCTGAAATGCATGAAGCAGATTCCAGTGGATATTGTGCTGCAGCATACCTTGAAACTGCTTGAACGGTACGGTAACCAAGTGGGTCACGTTCCCCGGGACCCGGGACAATATCAATGTCAAATCATCGAATTATAAATTCATTTTTTCCTCTGCGTCCTCTGCGGGTAAACATCCAATCCATCTTCGCGTTCTCCGCGTCTTTGCGGTTCAAATGACCCCCAATTCTCCCCATCCTTCGCGGTTCAAAATATTAAAGTCCATATTGAGAAAGCAGGAATCGATATGAAGCTGACAGTCCTTATATTGGCCAAGAATGAAGAAAAAAACATACGGGCCTGTATCGAAAGCGCATTATTTGCCGATGAAATCATTGTCATTGATGATTTCAGCACCGACAACACGGCTAACATTGCCCAAGAACTAGGTGCGAAAGTAGTGCAGCGAGCCATGAACGGCGACTGGGGCTCTCAGCAGACCTTTGCCATTCAGCAGGCAGCGACGGACTGGATTTTTTTCCTCGATGCCGACGAGCGGATTACCCCGGAGCTTGCTGCCGAAGTGCAGGCTGCAGTGAAACGCAATGAACCCTATACCTATCTGGTGCCCCGGCTGAATCATACTATGGGAAATGTGCTGCGGCACGGCGGCTGGTATCCTGATTATGGCATTCATCTTTTGCTGCGGGAAGGAAGCTATGTGGAAGGGTTTGTTCATCCGCAAATCGTTCACCAGCACCCATTAAAAAAAATCGCCAAACCGATGATCCATTACCCCTACGCCAATTGGGAAAGTTATTTTAACAAACTGAATCTGTATACCAAGCTGGCGGCTGAAAAAAACAAGAAAAAAGGGAAACGGGCCAACTTCTTTTTGGATATCATGATCCGGCCTTATTTTGCCTTTTTTAAAATGTATATTTTGAAAGCCGGCTGGCGGGACGGGAGAATCGGTTTTATTTTGGCGGTATTTCACTTTTTTTATACGATGGCCAAATATGTAAAATTGTATTATATTCAAGATATAAACGATGACAAAAAGTAATGAAGGGGATGATTTGTGTTGCAGACCGGGAAAATCATTCAAGCGCACATCAGCGTCGTAGAGGCGGTACAAAATGGTTGTCTGGCGGATATAGAAAAATTTGCACAAATTTGTCAGGCAGCGCTGAAAAACGGCAGAACCATATATTTTTGCGGCAACGGCGGCAGTGCCGCCGATTGTCAGCATCTTGCCGCTGAATTCGTCGGCCGGTTTGTTAAGGAGCGTCACGGACTTCCGGCCGTTGCTTTGACCACCGATACTTCCATTTTGACGGCTGTCGGTAATGATTACGGCTTTGATCAGGTATTCGCCCGGCAAGTGGATGCTTTGGTCCGCCAGGGGGATGTGGTCGTAGGCATTTCCACCTCCGGCAATAGCGCCAATGTGGTGCGGGCTATGGACAAAGCCAGGCTTCAGGGCGCCAAAACCATCGGCCTGACAGGCCAGCAAGGCGGCAAACTGGCGAAATGCTGTGACCTTTGCCTGCAGGTTCCCTCCCAAGTCACTGCCAGAATCCAGGAAGCTCATATTCTCATTGGCCATATTGTCTGTGAATTGATCGATGAAGAATTTGCATAATCATTTTAACCGCAATCTTTGCACTCTTTGCGGTTCATATTAGGATGGATTGCTATGTATCGAAACTATAACAAAATAAAAGCTTTTGTCGAGGAGCAAGTAACACAATGCACCGTATTGGTAGTCGGCGATGTCATGCTGGACAAATATTACTTCGGCGAAGTCAAACGGATTTCACCTGAAGCTCCGGTTCCGGTGACACGGGTCATGCAGGAAAAAGAGACGCTGGGCGGTGCGGGCAATGTCGCCCACAACCTGGCACGCTTAGGCTGCCGGACGCTGCTGGCGGGCGCAGTGGGGAATGACATCCATTGCGATAGCTTATGCCGGTTATTGGATGAGAGAAACATTATACACGAGGGTTTAGTGGCAAAAGACGGTCCCACCACTACCAAGCTTCGCGTGATCGGCGGCCATCAGCAAATGCTTCGCCTGGACTTTGAAGAGACTTCTCCGGTTGGGGATGAGGTTGAAACAAAGATTCTGTACTATGTAGATAAAGCATTGCAGCAAAAGGCCGGCAGTGTAATCTTGTCGGATTATGGCAAAGGCATCTGTACCTCCCGGGTATGCCAAGCCATTATCAGTAAGTGTGCCGAGTATCATATTCCGGTCATCATTGATCCCAAAGGAAGCAACTGGCATAAATATACGGGAGCATCTTTCATTACTCCCAATATAAAAGAACTGAACGAAGTTTCGAAAAATGAAGTTACCAATGAAGATGAACCGGTAAAGCAAGCCGCTCAGACTATCAGGCGGAAATTCCGGATTAAAAATATGATGGTGACTCGCTCTGAAAAAGGGCTAAGCCTCGTCGGTGCCAAACGATGCGTTCATATTCCCACCCTGGCCCAGGAAGTATTCGATGTCTCCGGTGCCGGGGATACGGTCATCGCCGTCATGGGAGCCGCCTTGTCAGCCGGTCTCGACCCGGTAGACTCAGCCTACCTTGCCAACATGGCCGCCGGCGTCGTCGTCGGCAAGTTAGGCACCTACGCCATCAGCCGGCAAGAACTGCTGGAAGCGTTGGAAAATACAAATTGATGGAACCGTGATTGAACCGCGAAGGCGCGAAGGGGTGATGGCGGATGATTTGTAATGAATTTGATTGTATCACTGCTTAAGACCGGAATAAAACGTATAATATTAACATAACCGCATTTCTTTACGCTCTTCGCGCCTTCGCGGTTCAAATTCTATCTTTGAAAGGAAAGTGAAATCTATGATCATCGTTACCGGTGGTGCCGGATTTGTCGGCAGCAATCTTGTCAAAGGCCTGAACGAAAAAGGCTGCGACAACATCCTGGTGGTGGACAACCTGGGAGAAGGGGATAAATTTAAGAACCTGGTTCCCCTGAAGTTTTCCGACTATAGCGACAAGCGGGATTTTATTTGCGATATAGAAGAAGGCGCATTTGACGATGAAAAAATCGAAGCCGTCTTCCATATCGGCGCCTGTTCCGACACCATGGAATACAACGCCAATTATATGATGGACAACAACTATCAGTATAGCAAATCATTGCTGCATTTTTGTCTGCGCCGGAAAATTCCTTTTATATATGCTTCCTCCGCTTCCGTCTATGGCAGCGGTTTGAAAGGTTTTCGTGAAAGCGGCGAATGTGAAAGCGCCCTCAACGTTTATGCTTTTTCCAAGATGCAGTTCGACCGTTATGTGACTCGCCTCTTGCCTGACGCGGAAAGCCAAATAGTTGGGCTGCGTTTCTTTAATGTCTTCGGTCCCCAGGAAATTCATAAAGGCCGGATGGCGTCTATTGTTTATCAGCTTTACAATCAGATTGTAAAAGACGGCGTCGCCCATTTGTTTACCGGCACCGACGGCTATGGGGACGGCGAACAGGAACGGGACTTTATCTATGTAAAAGACGTGGTAAAAGTCAACTTGTTTTTCCGGCAGCATCCGGACCGGAGCGGCATCTTCAACTGCGGCACCGGCAAAGCCCGCAGCTTTAACGATGTGGCCAGCAGCATCATTGAGGCCAAGAACCACGGCAAGATTGAGTATATCCCCTTCCCGGAAAGCCTGAAAGGAAAATATCAAAGCTTCACCCAGGCCGATACTACTAAGCTTTGTACCGCAGGCGGCTACGACGGCGGCTTCATGAACCTGGAAACAGCCGTTGCCGACTACTGCCGCTATCTTGACAAAAACAAGGGATACTTATCATGACCAACTTAAAGCCAGCCGTATTCTTCGATCGGGACGGTGTACTTAATATCGATCACGGCTATGTGTACCGTTCGGAAGACTTTGAATGGATGCCCGGTGCCATTGCTGCCATTAAGCATTTTAATGATCAAGGCTGCCTTGTCTTCGTCATTACCAACCAAAGCGGCATTGCCAGGGGCTATTATACCGAGCAGGATTTTCAAAAGCTCAATGAGTTTATGGAGCGGGAACTGGTAAAACACAACGCCCACATTGATGCTTTTTACTACTGTCCCCATCACAAGGACGGCATCATTCCTCAATACACCAAGGATTGCACCTGCCGCAAGCCCCAGCCGGGCATGCTGCTCAAAGCCATGGAGGAATGGCCGGTAGACAAAGATCGGTCAATTCTTATCGGCGATAAGCCTTCCGATATGGAAGCGGCCAAAGCCGCCGGCATACCGGGCTATTTATATCAGGGAAGCAATCTTTATGACTTTGTTCTGAAAATTTTCTAGATTGCTTCGTCGTACCTCCTCGCAATGACAAATTCCGTATATATATAAACTACGCACTCGGAGAGTGGGGAAAATGTAAATGTCTAATCAATATCGCAACATCCTGGTCCATTCCCTGGTTAACATTGGCGACGTCCTGTTATCTACCAGCGCCGTTGCTCTGTTGCGCCAAGTATACCCTGACGCTAAAATCACCATGATGGTTAGACCGGCAGCAGCTCAGCTGGTGACCAATAATCCCGTCATTGACGAAGCCATCATCTACGACTACAAAGCAAAGCACAAATCCTTCGGGAAAATGTGGCAAATGGCACAACGCCTGCGGTCAAAGCACTTTGATCTCAGTATTTCTTTTGACCGCAAGCTTCGTCCGGCTTTACTCACCTGGCTGGCAGGCATTCCGGTGCGAGTGGGACCGGACAAAGTGTTTGACGACAAACCAAGCCGGGTGACCATGCTCTATACCCGAACCATTCCCCTCCGCCACGACATTGTCAACACCCTCCAGGCCGAAACCTATCAGGCCATCATCCGCGGCTTTACCGGAACAACCGGTTCCGCCAAGCCCGTCATGGCCCGCATCATGCCGGAAAACGAAGAGAAAGCCGGAGAACTGTTAGCGTCACTACTCCCCGGCAGCGATTCTGGTTCTGTCTTTAACAAGAAAGATCAGTTTGTTGGAGATGGTATCATCGTACCTCCTTGCAATGACAAATCACCTGAGAATAACAGCACAAAAAACATTCTGTCATCGCGAGGAGCGACAGCGACGCGGCGATCTCCGGGGCCACAGACATTCTTTCATGATACTCTGTGCAAGCAATCTCAGCCCGACGCACAGCTATCACGGCCGCTTCGCATCGCACTCTGTGTCAAAGGCACCTTTCCTCTGAAAACTTGGCCGAAAGAACGGTTTGCCGCAGTGGCGGACCAATTAGCCGCCCAATACACGGCCCAATTCTTCATTATCGGCGCTCCGGAAGACAGGGACTATGCCGATGAAGTTATTGCTTTTGCCAAAACGCCTATTGCCAATTTCTGCGGCCAAACCAGCCTGGTAGACTTAGCGGCTTTGCTGCAAAAGACGGATTTATTGGTAACAGTGGATACGGGAACGGCACATATCGCCGCAACAGTCGGAGTGTCTATGATAGTGATTTATGGCTGTACTTCTCCCAAACGCTGGCATCCTATCAATCCTAACGCAGTTGTTCTTACCAGTAATGAATCGTGCTGCCCCTGCGCAATTCCGGCGGAGGCTTGTCCGGAACGGCGCTGCCTTCAGCATATTAATGTAGAGGATGTTACTCTGGAGGTTCAAAAAAAATTATAAAAAAAGCTATTTATAGGTTATAGATTGCTATGTATAATGAACTAATGATTTTTATTGTCATTGCTATGAATACCTCTCAAATGGCTCATATCGGTTCCTATCTCTGAAAGGATGACCTCGGCACTACGTTTACCTATGCCTGCAATATCATCAATTCGTTGGAGCACGTCTTCTATATTAAATTATTTTTAAGGCAGGAATAATTTATGGAACATCTAAAATACAGTCTGAAGAATGTAAAAAAAATAGCCGTTTTTCAACGCGCCAGTTTGGGAGATACTTTATTAGCCACTCCTACATTGAGGGCTATTAAAGAGACCTGCCCTAATAGTCGAACTGTTATTTTAGCCAAACCGGCTGCTAAAGATATCTTAGATGGACATCCTCTTGTTGATGATTTACTGCTGTATAAAAAAGGGGATAGCGTTTTTCCTATCATTAAAAAAATATGGCGGGCTGATCTTGCCTTGGTATTAGACTCTCATTATCGTTCCAGTTTTTTTGCCTGGTTAGCACGAATTCCGGTAAGAGTCGGGCGCAGCCCTGTAAATAAATCTTTTTTGACCCATCAAGTAACGGGGACGCCTAATTGTGATACTTATGAAGTGGAAAATACATTGGCTGTGGCGCGTTTTGCGGGAATTGATACAAAAAATTATCAATTAGAAATGGCTCCTGTTCGCAGCCATGAAAAAGAGAAAGTACACCAGTTATTGCAGAGGACAGGAGTAAAGGATTCAGACAAGAATTTTGTGATACTAGCACCGTACTCGTTATCTGACATAAAAGACTGGCCTTCATCAAATTATCAAAAGGTTATTGAGTTCTTGCGAATACATGGGTATATTCCTATTATAGTAAGCGGCAGGGAAAATCGGGAGCGTGCCGATGAGTTAAAAGGAGCTATTAACTTTGCCGGCAGGATGAATCTGCGGGAAACAACATACTTAATTAGTTTATCTCAATTAGTTATATGCGGCTGTACCTCGGTGCTGCATCTTGCAGCAACAACTCATACTCCGCAAATTGCTTTATATGGTCCAACAACACCTGTGCAATGGGCTCCCCGTACTAGGTGTATTGTTATTAGTAAATTTCTTGACTGTTCACCTTGTTATGGCACAGTAGCAGTTTGCCCAAAGGGGAAAATGTGTATAGAATCTATAGAAGTTGATGAAGTATTATCTGCCATTTGTAAAGTTTTAAATATAACCAAGCATTAATATAAGGAGAAAAGCATGGTTTATATCATCTTAATAAATTATAATAGCTGGCAAGATACTTTGGAGTGCTTAGCATCGCTGAAGCAACTTACTTTTTTGAATTATAAAATTATTATAATAGATAACGCTTCGCAAGATGAGAGCGTACAGCAGATTTCTCGAAATTATCCTGACGCAGTAATTATTTCTAGTCAAGAAAATCTTGGCTTTGCCGGGGGAAATCAGTTAGGAATTGACTTTGCATTAAAAGAGGGCGCTAAGTATATATGGCTATTAAATAATGACACAGTAGTTCATAAAGAAAGCTTGACAGAATTGGTTCATAATGCCGAGTCATTCCCATTAGCACTATTGACTAATAAGATTTACAAGTATGGCACAGAGCGGGATATATGGTATTGCGGGGGCGATATTCATTGGTGGAAGGGAAAGCCTTTTCATATCCGTATGCATCAACAGGATGATCAGTTCGCAAAACAACCTTATGCAACAACGTGGATTTCAGGTTGCAGTATGTTTGCAAAAGCGGAGCTATTTCAGAATTATCATATGGATAAACGCTATTTTTTGTATTTTGAAGATGTTGAATTTTGTGAACAGCTCAAGAAAGGAGGTATTTCCCTATTTGTTATACCAAAATCCATTATTTGGCATAAAACTTCTGCCTCCATTGGTAAGATGTCTCATATACAAGCATATTATTCCGTTCGAAACAACATGTACTTCGTATCTAAACAGGCAAACTTAATTCATAAAGTAGTTTATTTTCCTTATTTTATTGTGAGAACGCTGATTTTTTCGCTGCGGTATCGTTTGCGGGGATGGAAGAACAAGGATTCGTTAAAATCAATGGTGGGAAAGGCATACTGGCGTGGACTTATTGATTTTTTTTGTGGAAAGTACGGAAAATTGAAATAATTACATCATTTTGTTTTATTGCAGTAGGTACACCTCAGAAAGGACAGTGCGTTAATGGCGATATATGATTGCTTTACGTTTTATAATGAATTTGAGCTGTTAGAATTAAGATTGAAAACATTATATGATGCAGTAGATTATTTCGTTATTGTTGAATCCGATAAAACTCATCGAAACATTCCCAAAAAGTTTAATTTTGAGGAGCGGCAAGAAGAATTTGCAGTATATATGCCCAAAATACGGTATATAAAAGAAACGGATATTTTACCGTATACGGGAAAAGGAGACTGGACATTAGAAAACCATCAAAGAAATTGCATTATGCGGGGGCTTTATGATGCACAGCCGGATGATTATGTTTTTATTTCGGACTTGGATGAAATACCCCATCCCGAGTTTATTAAACGTTTAGAGCGGAACGAGCTTAAAATACATTTTTTTGGGCATAAAGCCCTTTTGGATCGTCGCTTAAAAAAGTATAGGCGCTTAAACCGTATTAAATTTGCACTTTTGCATCCCCAGTCATTGTTCCGATCTTTATCCAATCGTGAGTTTTTAGAACATAGTCCATTGGTTACTGAACAAGATTTTTTTTATTATTTTCTTAATTGTCATAGTAAAGGTTTGTGGTACGGAAGTATTCTTGTTTTGTTTAAAAATCTAAAACTTCCGCAAGAATTACGCAATATCAGGAACAGACTTCCTAGAGTCGAAAAAGGTGGGTGGCACTTTTCTTATATGGGTGGGGTGGAGCGCATTATAGTAAAAATGAACTCGATAGTTGAAGGAAATGAAGAAATTGCGGTACCACAACATATTGAAGCATGTCTGAGGGAAGGAAAAGATGTGTATGGGAGAACTGGTGCAGCAGATTTTGAGTTTGAATTTTGCAAGTTGGAAGATATAGGTTTATTGAAAATCGAAGATTTTGTAAAGAAGTATCCAGAGTTTTACTATGAATTTAACCAGTAAGGGCTTGAGTCGTGATGAAGGGAGGTAGTAATGCTGGAACGGAACTACTATCAAAATCCGCGGCCGGAGATAAAGGCACAATTGTCTAATAAATCTGCCGCTGTATTAGAACTGGGGTGTGGAGAAGGATTTTTTGGATATGCAATCAAACAATGCTATAATTCTCGTGTCACGGGGATCGAACTTTCCGAAGAAGTTTCTAAGCAGGCGTGGGAGCGATTAGGAAGAATATTACAAAAAACAATAGTATATTTTGAAAGCGAACTATAAGAATTTATACACAGGGGGACGGTTCTGCTGTAAAAATATTCCCGGCAGTATATTGTAGGAGGAGTTATGTATAAAAAAATTTTTGTCAGCAATCGGATGGGATTGGGCGACGTTATTCTTACCACTCCTATTTTAAAGGCACTTAAACAAAAGTATCCGGATAGCAGGATTACTTTTGTTACATCGCCGAATTGTCTGCCCATTGTCCAAGGCTTGGATTTCATTGATGAAGTGATTACCTATGAGAAACACGTAGACAGTGTCTGGAAAGTTGTAAAAAAAATCTGGCGGTATGATTTGGCATTGTGCATTGACTTTAAATACCGCAGCGCAGTTATGGCTTTTTTAGCGGGAATACCGTTACGGGCAGGACTGAAACACAAACGCAAGCTTTTTCTGACTCACCCGGTTGACAAGCCGCCGGAATGGGAAAGTACCTATGAACCGCTGAATTTTTCTTATGTGCTGAAGCAGAGTGTGGGAATTGAGTTTGACGCTGATTTAACCCGGCTGTATGTACCGGAAATCAGTAAAACGGAACAAATCGCCGTGGATGAGATGTTAGCTGTCCAGGGTATAAAAGGAGGTTCTCCCTATATTGTTCTTGCGCCCGTCACCTCCTGGCCGCCGAAAGACTGGCCGGAAGACCGCTATGTGGAGCTGGTCCGTTCTCTTATTGAGGAATATTCTTATCCGGTCGTCTTACTGGGAGCACCGTCAGATGCGGAAAAAGTAGTGACGCTAGATAAACTTGACGGTGTTGTGAACCTGATGGGCAGGACGACGGTCATGCAAATGGTGGAAATCATTCGCCGGGCGAATCTTCTGGTAGGCGGCTGCAGCGGACCTTTGCACATCGCCGGGGCAGTCCGAACTCCCTTCGTTGCGTTATATGGACCTACTTCCCCGCGGGAATGGGCGCCGAAAACCAAAGGCATTACCATTAGTCATGACGACCGGTTCCCTTGCAGTCCCTGCCTGGTTGAGATGGTAGGCTGCCCGGAGAAGCCCTGCATGCAGGCGATTTCAGTTCAGGAAGTGTTTGAAGCCTGCCGTCAGATGCTGTCGGAATCTTCAGTACATCGCAATACAAAAACTGTTCGTTAGAGGAACAATCCACTTATAAAGCAGATAAATGAGGGATGAAGCTTGTTTGAATCATTTTTTTTTGATATGCAGCAAGACATACAGCTGTTTTTATTTCCGCCGATAGTATGTGCTGCTTTTCGCGCGATTTTTATTTGGCTGTACAATCCTTATCAGAGCCTGAGGGGGCAGGAAAAGAAGATTTATCACTGCTTTCGCTATGGGTTTTGGTGGGGGATGAATTTTAACGCCTATGTGTTTCTCGTTTCGCTGGGGATCGTCACCATGCCGGGAATGTTTTTTCCCCAATGGCTGGCTTACGGCGACGGGATACGGATTGCCCTGTTGGATATTTATCTGACGTTATTGTATTTTGCCTTCATGGGGAAGCTTATTTTCTATTCTCACTTTCATGATATTTATAACTCGATTTTGTGGCTGGGGAAAAAAGCGGAAAAGCATAATCTGGCAGACGTGTTTTTCCATCAGCACCATGGTGTTTGGATTTTGCTGGGGTGTATTCCCTATTTGGTATGTTGTACGTTTCTGGTAAAGCAGTTTTTAGCTTTGCCCAATATTTCCTATCCGCATTTTTCAGCTCCGGGAGCTTATGTGTTTAACACTTTGGTAATTGCTGCTATTGGAGTGGGATTCTATTTTTTCCGCTATGGCGGATCACTGCTCCATACGAATAAACCGCGGTGGGACAGGATTCCTGACATTGTAAAAGAAGACATTTTTTTTGCCCGCGCTTCCGTCGACGACCTGATCGCTCTCAAGGAAGTCTGGCTCCGTCCCTTGCACAACTCGCTTGCTCAAACGAATGCAGAGATGGAGGCATCTATTGAAAAAATTATACCCCCATCAAGGCGGGAAACCTGGGGAAATCTGCAAAATCCCGTATATGCCTTTGAAAGAACGGCGAGGGGGGCGAAAATCAAAAAACCGCGGCATATTTTTTTGGTTGTCGGAGAAAGTTATTCGCAGCTGCCCTTTGACAGGCCGTACGAGGCGCTGCATATTGTCGACGGCGGCAGGAGGTTCCGTGAAGATTCCCATGCCGTGAGCCTTAATCATTTCCTTTCTGCCGGCGATCTGTCGCGTCCGTCGATTGTCGGTCTGATGACGGGGATTTTTGATGCCCGTCTGGAATTAAATGAAAGAGAAGGATTCTGGCGGGGAACGGTACCTACCGCTTTGCCCGTACAGCTTAAAAAGCTGGGATACGAGTCTGTATACTGGTATGGCGGCAGTGTTATACACGGGAATTTCAATCAGTTTGCCCCGGCGAACGGATTTGACCGGGTGATGTCGGCGACGGAATTTTGCGCGCCGGATGCGCCGAAAACATGGGTCGGTGTGTACGATCATGTTTTTCTGGAGACAGCGGCACAGCTGATCAGGGAAATGGATACCGGCAAGCCCGTATTTCATTTTATTTATACAACATCCAATCATGGGCCACATAAAATGAATCTGCAAAAATTGGGATATGATGCGGAGCAGATCATGCCGGAGGCACCGGCAGAGATAAAGAGCAGCCGGAAAACGCAGCAACTGCTGGGAACCCATTGGTATTCAGACCAGGCGCTGTCGCATTTTATTGAAGCTATGAAAAGGACATATCCGGATAGCTTGATTATCGTAACCGGGGATCATTCCTATATCCCCGGCCCGCTGAACCAAAGCTCATTGCTGCAGCGTGCCGATTATTCCTTCCGGGAGCAGTTCTGCACGTCCTTTATGCTGTATCATCAGGATATCCAGCAGGATATCCTGGCAGGCAACACAATTGGCGGGCATATGCATATTATGCCGACGATTATTGAGCTGATTGCCCCACAGGGCTTTACGTACTATTCCTTATTTCCGTCGCTGACCGAACCGATTGACCAGGTGGTCACACCGTATCACTGGCTTACGCGCGACGCCATCGGCCCACAGGGGAACAGTTTCTATCAGCCGCTTACCGTGTCGGCGGAAGAGATTCCAACGTTGGAGCGGGACAATCCTTTTACCAGACAGGCAGACGACTGGTGCGTTCTTACCAGCTGGCTTTTACGGCATACGGATAAGCTGGAGCCGGCTGAACAACTGGTAAAATGATACGGGGGAGAGATACACGGCGACGGTCCTGCTGTATCTCAAAGCGCTACGAGGTAAGCCAAAAGGCCATTACCATTAACGTTGTCAACTTTACCTGCCTGCCGAGTGACAGCTGCTATCACAGCACTTTTCATATCCGCGAAGATGAAACGCAGATTTGTCATTGCGAGGAGGAACGACGAAGCAATCTCCCTCCTATCCACCGTGAAGCGAGATTGCTTCGCTGGCGCTCGTAATGACAGAACGTAGCGCTATGGGCTATGAGCCAACAGCTAACAGCCAACAGCCAATCGCCCGGGATAGCGGATGCTGTCGGGAAAAAGTGTCAGAAAAAATCTGGCTTTGCCGGAAATTTATGGTTTACAGAGAAATATATATTATGGTATCATAATGTAGTACTTTGAATCAGCGTTGTGAAGGTGCAAGGTGCTATTTTTTATACTTATTTTTCATTCTTTAACGCAGTAAAGGTGGCAAGAAAACGCAATGCTTTTCACTAAAGCGCTTCGACTTATCGTATTCGTCTGCTTCATCGCAAGTGTAACCGGCGCGGGCGCTTTGGCCGCAGAAAAAGATCAATTGAATTTGAACCGGGAATATCTTCGCTCCTATGCTGCGGATGCCGGCTATGTCCTCAGAGCGCCGACCCGCTGGAATGCTGCCGATTGGCGGCAGGCCCTCCTCCTTGGCGGAGCCGCTCTGACGCTTTATCACAACGACGAAAAAATTGAGCACTGGGCGCAGCAGCAGCGGAATGGCAACAGCAATCAAGTTTCCGGTTGGGTCAGAAACTTCGGCGATGTCCGCTGCATAGCTCCCGCTTTGGGACTGACTTATGCGGTCGGCAAACACAACGATAATGACCGGCTCACCCGAACAGCCTTGCTGGGGATGGAAAGCCTGGTTATTGCCAACGGCATTACCGGCTCCCTAAAGCTGCTGACCCACCGTCACCGCCCCAATACGGGCGATCCTTATAACACCTGGGACGGCCCCGGCTTTCATAATCCCAATGATTCTTTCGTTTCCGGTCACGCTACCTCAGCCTTTGCCGTCGCCACAGTCATCGCAACCGAATATCAGGGGAAAAGGGGCGTGCCGCAAATGGCCTACGGTCTGGCAGCGCTAACCTCCCTGTCCCGAGTCAACGACAACCAGCACTGGGCATCGGACGTATTCGCCGGTTCGGTCATTGGCTATTATACGGCCAAGCTGGTAACGGAGCATCATCCGGATACATCTCTGTCGTCCGGTCAGGACAGTCAGACACCCAGCGGCGTTCAACCTCTGGCGGCCTATCAGCTGCATTTTAAGTAAAAAAGAGCAGGACAGACAAAAGTTTTACAAAAAATATGATTTGACTATACTTTAGTATGGGGACAAGCTAAAAGATATTTGTTAAAATAATACTATATGTGTAATATATCCGGATCCACTTAACTATAAGTTTACAAAATTGGGCAGGATATTAATTTTTCCTGTAGAAATATACATGATATTGTTTAATTATCAATTTACGCAATAGGCAGACAAGAACGGAGTGGTCATAGCTTGAAGCATAAAAAAATTGCCGCATGGCTGCTGGCGGCGGTCATCAGTGTTGGCATACCCATGGAAGCCCTGGCGGCGGAGCAGCAGACGCCGATTTTTACGACGCAGACCAATTCTCAGCCGCTGGAAGAATACCATCTCAGCAAATACGACGTGATCAATATTGTCATCATCGGCTTTCCCGATGCCGCCGGATTCAGCGACATCATGATCGGTCCCGACGGCTATGTGAACCTGCCTTATGCCGGGACACTGCACCTGGCCGGGATGACCATTCCGGAAGCTACCGAAGTACTGACCGATAAACTGGGTGAATATATCAAAATTCCCGGCATGGCGGTGATGGTCAAGCAGTACGGTCCCCGGAAAATCTATGTCATGGGGGAAGTCGCCAAGCAGGGCCTCTACTCCCTCAGCTCCGACTATATGAACATCTTCGCCGCCTTATCCAGCGCCGGCGGCGTTACCAAGCGGGGTCGGCCCAAGCATATCGCTGTGGTCCGGACGATAGACGGCAAGGTGTACATGCAGGAAGTGAACCTTGACCGGTTTGTGGAAAAGCAGGACGGTTCCCAGAATGTGATCCTCCAGGACGGAGATATAGTGTATGTGCCAAAATCAAATAAAATCGATTTGTATGAAGATATCATGCCGCTGGTTGGCGTTTATGCTACGTATAAATCAATAACGAATTAGAGGAGCTGCTATTGTGGAAGAACAGGATACCATTGATTTGAGAAAAGTAATGCAAATTGCAGCTGCCTATAAATACCGACTGGTGGCAATCGTCCTGGTGACGACGATTCTGGCATTAATACTTTCCTTCGTTTTACCGAAGCAATATGAATCCAGCGTCTTGCTCCGGGCGAAAAACCCGAAGCAGACCGGCTTGTCGGGACAGGCTGCTTCTGTCGCTGCATTATTGGGCGGCAACATGCCCAGTTCAGCCCAAACGTATATTGAAATGATGAAAAGCCGAAGCGTATTAGAGCCGGTCATGGAACCTTTGGATTTACCGAATAAAGAGAAGCTGGATGTACCGACATTTGCTAAGAAATATTTGAAATTCCAAAATACAAAAGGCACCGACTTGATTGAAGTGACAGCCACCGGGCGCACCCCGGAAGAAGCCCAGCAAATCGCTGCCGGCGTTGTGGCCAATTTTCAGCAGAATTTGACCCGGCTCAGCCAGTCGGATCAATCCCTGATGGTCAAATTTTTAAAAGACCGCATGGCAATTGCCAAGCAGGAGATGGAGCAGGCGGAGCAAAATCTGGAACAGTTCCGGCAGCAGGAAAAGATTTACGTGCCGGACGAGCAGGCCAAGGCTTCCATCAAAAAACTAACCGAATATGATCAGAAAATCGCCCAGCTGAAAGTGCAGAACGACGCCAATCAGGCAAGACTTCAGGGCGTCAGTGATCAGCTGAATCGTCAGAATGTAGCCATCTCCACCTATAATATTGCCGATAACCCGGTAATCCAGGAAATCCGCAAGCAGCTGGTGGCGAAGCAAATCTCCCTGGTAGATGCTCAGCAGCGCTATACCGACAAGCATCCCGATGTAATTCTAATCCAGAATGAGATCGACCAATTAAACGGTAAGCTCCAGGAAGAAGTGAGCAACTCCGTTCAGGCAGGGACCAGCACCTTAAATCCGGTGCAGATGGGATTGGTGAAAGCAAAGGCCGAAACGGAAACCGAACTTCTGGTGGGACAGGCGACCCTCTCCGGCCTGCAGCAGGTTCAATCCGGCAATGAACAGGAAATCAGCCAGCTGTCGGCTGACAGCGTTACCTATATCGGCCTGGAGCGCCAGACAAGAATTGCTCAGGAAGTATATAGTGTATTAGTTAAGAGTTACGAGCAGACCCGCATCCAGGAAGCCATGGAAAGCATGGATATCCAGATTGTGGATGAGGCTAATCTGCCGAAGAAGCCGTCCTTTCCGAAGAAATTGCTGATAACAGCGGTCGGTGGAGTGTTGGGGATTATGCTTAGCTTTATCTATCTTATTATTTTGTATCGTAAAAATTCTTCTTCCTCCTATAATTTGAATCGTTCTATCCAATAAGGAAGTGATGAATCATGCGGCGCAGGTTGGTATCGCTCGCTCTTGTAGTAGCCGATATCCTTGTTGTTTCTATTGTCCCGTTTATTGCCTTGTATCTTCGCTTTGACGGTATAGTCGATGCACACTATTATTCACAACTAGTATCCTATTTACCGGCTATTGTACTTATCCAACTGACAACTTTTTATCTGTTCCGTCTCTATCACCGTTTATGGCGCTATGCCAGTATTCACGAACTAGTGGTGATTGTGGGGGCGGTAACGGTCAGCTCGGCTGTGTTGGTTGCCTATTCAAATATAATAAATTCTATATTGCCAGGAAGTATTTATGTGTTAAGCTGGCTGTTTACTATTGTCTGCATAGGCGGCAGCCGGCTGGGGCTTCGTATCCTGCATTACTTGATCCGCCAGACTCATTCCAATCCGATTCAAAATGTGCTGATTATCGGCGCCGGTGATGCCGGGGCAATGATCGCCAGGGAAATCACCCAACGGTACTATGAAACAAAAAAAATAGTCGGTTTTATTGATGATTCTGCTTATAAGAGCAACCAAATCTTGTTTGGCGCCAGAGTGTTAGGTCCCTGCAGTCAAATTCACCGTATTGTTCAGGAACAAAGCATTAGTGAAATTATTATTGCCATGCCGTCGGTGGAGGGCAGTATCGTCAGGCAGATTGTTCAGGAGTGCAAAACAACCCAGTGCAATGTGCAGATTGTTCCCGGTATTTATGAACTGATTGACGGCAAGGTCAGTGTTCACCAATTACGTAATGTGGATTTGGAGGACTTGCTGCGACGGGAGCCGGTACAACTGAATGCGGAAGATATTGCCGGATACATAAAAGGCCATCGGGTGCTGGTGACCGGAGCCGGTGGGTCCATTGGCTCCGAGCTTTGCCGCCAGATTGCCCGTTTTTCACCGGAACAGATTCTTCTGTTGGGAAAGGGAGAGAATAGTATTTACGAAATTCATCAGGAACTGGGAAGAAAATATCCCGACTTAAATCTTTCACCCATCATTGCCGATGTCCGGGATGAAGAGCGAATCAATGATATTTTCGCCACCTACCGGCCGGAAATCGTCTTCCACGCCGCTGCGCATAAGCATGTGCCCCTCATGGAACTGCAGCCGTTGGAAGCGGTCAAAAATAATGTATTCGGCACGAAAAATGTGGCTCAGGCAGCAGATCGCTATGAAACGAAAATCTTTATTATGATTTCCACCGATAAGGCGGTCAACCCTACCAGTGTCATGGGATGCACGAAACGGGTGGCGGAAATGATTATTCAAAGCCTAAACCGGGAGAGCAAGACTAAATATACCACAGTCCGCTTCGGCAATGTCCTTGGCAGCCGGGGCAGCGTCATCCCTCTCTTTAAAAAACAGATTGCCGCCGGAGGACCGATTACCATTACCCACCCGGACATTATCCGTTACTTTATGACCATTCCCGAAGCTAGCCAATTGGTGCTGCAAGCGGGGGCTTTAGCCCAGGGTGGCGAAGTGTTTGTTCTCGATATGGGCAAGCCGGTTAAGATACTGGACATGGCTTGCGACTTGATCGAACTTTCCGGCCTGGTGCCCTATAAAGATATAAAATTTGAATTCACCGGACTGCGGCCAGGAGAGAAGATGTTTGAAGAACTGCTTACCGCCGAAGAAGGAACACAGGCGACAAAGTATAAGAAAATTTTTCGGGCTAAATTACGATCGGTGGATGAGAAAAAATTATCAAAAGTCTTGTTTCAGTTTCAAAATCAATTTAATGACAGCGAAGAAGTAAAGCGTTTGTTGCAAAAGCTCATTACCGTTTATAAGCCATACCATAAAAAGGATAGTCAGGATAGTTCTTCTGGCAAGCTAGCAATAGCAGAAGAACCTACTGTACAACAAGAAACACCTGCCTTTTATCCGGCAGAGTCAATGGAAGCGAGTCATTAACTTTAAAATGGGATGTGTAGTATGAAAAGATTGTTTGACGTGACATCATCTGCTGTCGCACTTTTATTATTTCTTCCGCTATTTATTTTTATCGCAATTTTAATAAAGTTTGATTCTAGAGGACCAGTATTTTTTTGCCAAAGACGCATAGGTGTTAAAGACAAAGAGTTTATGATGTATAAGTTCCGATCGATGGCGGTGGGAACACCGGAAGTAGCTACAGATAAGCTGACCAACAGTCAGGCGTATATTACCAAAGTCGGTTACTATTTGCGCAAATACAGCCTGGATGAATTGCCTCAGTTAATCAATATTTTGAAAGGCGATATGTCTGTTGTTGGACCGCGCCCTGCCTTATATAATCAGTATGAATTGCGAGAAAAACGCAATAAGCAGGGGATTTCAGCTTTGCGTCCAGGACTTACCGGCTGGGCACAGATCAATGGGCGGGATGAGATAGCTTTGGAAGAAAAGTTTAAATTGGACTCTTTCTATTCTCAGCACCAGAGCTTTTGGTTGGATATGAAAATTATATTTTGTACGTTGTTTAGTGTTTATTCGGGCAGTGGAGTCAAGGTGAAGACGTTTTTGCACGAGTGATATTTGGTGGTGAAAGTTCATTTAGAAATAGTTGTTCTGAGGGGAAGGAAAGCGCATGAAAGTAGTAATCCTTGCTGGTGGTTTTGGTACACGTATTAGTGAAGAATCACACTTAAAGCCGAAACCCATGGTGGAAATTGGTGGCAGACCGATACTTTGGCATATTATGAAAATATATTCCAGTTACGGATTTAATGATTTTGTGATATGTCTTGGGTACAAAGGGTATTGCATTAAAGAATATTTTGCTCATTACTTTTTGCATGAGTCTGATGTTACTTTTGATTTTCGCATGTCCAATCAGCAATATGTTCATCACAATCATGCTGAACCATGGAAAGTTACTTTAGTGAATACTGGTCTAAATACTATGACAGGCGGTCGTGTAAAACGTATCCAATCATATATTGGCAATGAGCCGTTTATGCTTACGTATGGAGATGGTGTTAGCAATGTGGATATTGGTAAATTAGTAGAATATCATAACGCACAGGGTAAATTAGTTACTGTTACTGCCGTTCAGCCAACAGGCCGTTTTGGTGCGTTGGATATAGATGAAAATAATGGTATAAATGGTTTTCAGGAGAAGCCCAAAGGCGATGGTGCTTGGATTAACGCGGGCTTTTTTGTGATGCAGCCGGAAGCGTTTAACTATATTGGTGATGACAGCACTATTTTAGAAAGAGAACCCCTGGAAAATTTAGCTAAAGATAAACAACTTGTCGCCTACAGACATGGTGGATTTTGGCAGCCGATGGATACCTTGCGAGATAAGAATCAGTTAGAAGAATTATGGCAGACAAATAAAGCTCCTTGGAAAGTATGGTAAGGGAAATGATTTCAAAGGAATTTTGGCAGGATAAAAAGGTATTTATTACCGGACATACAGGTTTTAAAGGTTCATGGCTATGCCTATGGCTGTATTCCTTAGGTGCCAAGGTAACTGGGTATGCTTTACAGCCACCAACTACACCAAGCTTATTTGAACTTTGCAAAATTGAAGGGTTAGTTAGTCATATCATTGGTGATGTGCGTGATGCTGAGGCCCTAAATAATGCTATGAACAAAGTTCAGCCGGAAATCGTCATTCACATGGCTGCTCAGCCGCTAGTGCGTGATTCCTATAAAATTCCTGCTGAAACTTATACCATTAATGTTATGGGAACGGTTCATCTATTTGAAGCAGTTCGTCAGTGCAAAAGCGTTAAAGCTGTTGTCAATGTAACAACAGATAAGTGCTATGAGAATAAGGAATGGCTGTGGGGTTATCGGGAGAATGAACCAATGGGTGGCTATGATCCTTATTCCAATAGCAAGGCCTGTTCGGAATTAGTTACTGCCTCCTATCGCAATTCATTTTTTCATCCTTCCAAGTATGCTGAACATGGTGTTGCTATAGCTTCGGCCAGAGCGGGTAATGTCATCGGTGGGGGAGATTGGGCGGCTGATAGATTGATACCAGATTGCATAAATTCGTTATTATATAATAAAAGGATTTATATCCGCAGTCCGCAGGCAATTCGTCCCTGGCAGCATGTATTGGAACCATTAAGTGGTTATTTGATGTTAGCGCAGAAACTCTATGAAGAAGGGATACCCTTTGCCGAAGGGTGGAATTTTGGACCGAATGATAGTGATTCCAAGCCGGTAGAGTGGATTGTGCAGAAGATGTGTGAACAATGGGGCGGTAATGCTTCATATGAAATAGATACAAGTCCACAACCGCACGAAGCGAGTTACTTGAAATTGGACTGTTCTAAAGCTCGGATGCGATTGGCGTGGGAGCCACGCTGGAACTTAGAACAGGCTTTGAGTAAAATTATCGAATGGGTTTCGGCGTACAGGGAGAATCAAAATATGCGTGATGTTTGCTTACAACAAATAAAACAATATGTAAATGAGGTTGAGCCATGAACTGCAATGAAGAATTGGAAAAACAATTGCACCGAGAGATAATGGAATTGGTAGCAAAATATTATAAAGTGAAACATAGAAAAGAAAATGTATTTAAACCAGGGGATCGAATTTCCTACGGGGGCCGTGTATTTGACGAGCAGGAAATGACTAATCTTGTAGATTCTGCATTAGACTTTTGGCTAACTACCGGTAAATACACTGCACAATTTGAAGCAGATTTTGCTAACTTTTTAGGTGTAAAATATTGTTCGTTAACTAATTCCGGTTCTTCCGCCAATTTATTAGCCTTCATGGCACTTACTTCACACAAATTAGGAGAACGCCACATTAAAAAAGGTGATGAAGTCATCACTGTTGCCGCGGGGTTTCCGACAACAGTTGCTCCCATTATTCAGTATGGTTCCATTCCAGTATTTGTCGATGTGACTTTACCTGCCTATAATATTGATGTTTCACAGTTGGAAAATGCGTTATCCGATAAAACCAAGGCGGTAATGATTGCTCATACATTAGGTAATCCATTTGATTTGCAAGCAGTTAAAGATTTCTGTGATAAGCATGATTTATGGTTAGTGGAAGATAACTGCGATGCATTGGGAACTAAGTATTTATATAATGGGGAATGGAAATACACAGGTACAGTTGGGCATATTGGTACATCCAGCTTTTATCCGCCACACCATATGACTATGGGGGAAGGCGGTGCTATTTATACTAACGATCTTCAATTGAAACGTATTGTTGAATCCTTCCGTGACTGGGGCCGTGATTGCTGGTGCCCGTCAGGCCATGACGATACTTGTAAACATCGTTTTACGCAACAGTTTGGTGAATTGCCGTTGGGATATGATCATAAATATGTATATTCGCATTTGGGTTATAATTTGAAAGTTACTGATATGCAGGCGGCAGTAGGCTGTGCACAATTAAAAAAAATTCCGAGTTTTATTGATGCACGACGTAAAAACTGGCAAATGCTTCGGGAGGGTTTAAGTGATCTTCAGGACGTATTATTATTACCAGAACCAATGAATAACTCTGAACCAAGCTGGTTTGGTTTCCTTATTACAGTGAAAGAAAATGCTCAAATTAAGCGTGATGATATCGTTAGATACTTGGAAGAAAATAAAATTCAAACTAGAATGTTATTTGCGGGTAATTTAATTAAGCATCCGTGCTTTGATGAAATGAGAGCAACGAAAACTGGCTATCGTGTAGTTGGAGAACTAACTAATACAGATAAAATTATGAATAATACTTTCTGGATCGGCGTTTATCCGGGCATGAATGAAGCTATGATCAAATGTATGATAAATGCCATTAAAAATGCCATTAAAAATGGTTAATGATAGTATTATTATCTTAGTTAAGCAATTTATTGTCATTAATTTTTAATAACGGTACCATTAAATTTTTTGCTTAATAAATTATGGGCGTTTAAGTAAGAATTTAAGGAGTATGAAATGAAATTAAGCGACTATATTGTATCATTTTTAGTAGAAAAGAAGATAACAGATGTATTTGGTTATCCTGGTGGAATGGTAACACATTTAATGGATTCTTTCGATAAATATAATGATAAAATTTTTGCTCATCTTGCTTATCATGAGCAAGGTGCCGCTTTTTGTGCTTGTGGGTATGGACAAATATCTAAGTTACCTGGAGTTGCATATGCTACCAGCGGTCCTGGAGCAACAAATTTAATTACTGGAATTGCAAATGCATATTTTGATTCTATTCCTTGCGTTTTTATTACAGGACAGGTTAATACTTACGAAGCCAAGGGATGTTTAGAGGTTCGGCAAAAAGGATTTCAAGAAATGGACGTTGTTAGTGTAGTAAAAAGCATAACCAAATATGCGGTACAAGTTACACAGGCGGACGATATACGGTATGAATTAGAAAAAGCTTTTTCTATAAGTATGAGTGATAGGCCGGGACCAGTACTGTTAGACATTCCCATGAATATTCAAAGAGCAGAAATTGATCCCGAAGCGTTAGCTGGATATAGTAATAGTTGTAATTGTGTTTGTTCTTGTGGTTCGAGAAAAGATATAGTTTTTAATACTTTGATGCAAGCAAAAAGGCCGCTTATTATTGCGGGTGCAGGTGTTAGTAATTCGGGTTGTAAAAAGGTTTTTCAGAAATTAGTTGATAAGCTAAAAGTACCAGTGGTTACTAGTATGATTGGCATTGATTGCTTGTCCCATGAATCACCATATAACTTTGGCTTTATTGGTGCCTATGGTCATCGTTATGCTAATTTTGCAATTGCAAAAAGTGATTTGATTATATCAATTGGATCTAGACTTGATTGTAGGCAAACAGGTTCTAATAAAAATATTTTTGCCCAAGGTGCTAAAATAATCCGAATTGATATTGATGCAGGCGAACCTACTAATAAAATAAAGGAAGACGATACTTTATTACTATGTGATATAAGAGAGTTTATTCCAGCTATCTTAGATGATACCCGCTTTCAATTTGGCAATAAATATGAGCATTGGTTAAATCAGTGTAGAGAATTAAAAGGTAATCTAGAATGTATTGATAATGAGCCGGCAAACACAATTGTTCGTGAAATAAGTAAGTATGTTCCTGATGATGTTGTTGTAACTACTGATGTAGGGCAAAATCAGGTATGGGTAGCTCAAGATTTCGAAGTAAAAAAGAATCAACGTGTTTTGTTTTCAGGTGGCCACGGTGCTATGGGATATTCGCTTCCGGCGGCGATTGGTGCATATTATGCAAGTCATAAACCTGTTATTTGTTTTAATGGTGATGGTGGTCTACAAATGAATATTCAAGAATTACAATTTATTGCAAGGGAAGGCATTCCTATAAAAATTGTTCTAATGAACAATCATTCACTTGGTATGATAAGGCATTTTCAAGAAATGTATTTTGACTCTAACTCTATGCAAACGACTGCCGACAAAGGATATACAGTTCCAGATTTTAATAAGGTTGCTGCAGCATATGGTATTGACACTTATACTATTAAACGGATGAATGAAATACCGCAATTAGGAAAAATTTTCCAAGAACTTTCGCCAGCCTTTATTAATGTTATATGTAGTGATAAAACCTATGTATACCCTAAACTTGCTATGAATAAACCAATTCATGACCAAGAACCGTTAATGGACAGGGATTTGTTTGATAAGTTAATGGGTGCTGAATGATAACTATAGCAGTAACATTATGAGGCTATCACTTCTGTACTTATTTAATCGGATTATTCGTTAGATGTATTTAAAGACATAAAAATTGCAGAAATTGAAAATGCAAAGGACTTTTTAATAACTGATAGGATTGCGGATTATCCAATGACAGAATAGCATGCGGAGGGAATATTCATGTGTCAAAGTTTTATGAGAAGCGATGTTATTGAGAAGGATATGCAGGATATTTATTCGCGTGATATTGCCTGGGAAAGATTTAAGGGGAAAACTATTTTGGTTACGGGTGCAACAGGGATGTTGGTATCGTATCTTTTATATTTTTTGATATATTTAAATGAGGTACACAATGCTAATATCCGTATAATTGCTTTGGTACGGAATTTGAAAAAATGTGAACAAAAATTTGGTAAGTATAAAGAAAAATCATATTTTAAAATTTATACAGAGGATATTACAAAGCCTTTAAATATTGCGGAAGCAATAGATTTTATTATTCATGCTGCGAGTTTAGCAAGTCCGCAGTATTATGAGCCTATGCCCATTGAAGTTGCTGCACCTAATGTATTGGGAACGTATTACTTATTACAATTAGCTAGAGAAAAAAAAGTAAGCGGTTTTTTGTTTTTTAGTAGTGGAGATATTTATGGAAAAATGCCGGAAGGGACAGGAGATATAGTAGAAGAGATGTCAGGATCTATGGACCCTTTGGATATGCATAGTTGTTATGGTGAAAGTAAACGTATGGGGGAAACATGGTGTGCATCTTTTGCACGTGAATATGATATGCCAGTTACGATTGTTCGCATTGGGCATACGTATGGACCAACTATGGATGTTGAGCAGGATCCAAGAGTATTTGCTTCTTTTATGAAATGTGTTTATCATGGAGAAGATATTGTTATGTTAAGCGATGGAAGTGCTAAGCGTCCCTTTTGTTATATCGCTGATGCGATAGTAGCATTTTTTCTAGTTTTATTAGAAGGTAAAAAAGGTGAGGCTTATAATGTTTGTAATACCATGGAATTTTTGAGCATAGCAGAACTTGCGGAATTGATGGTTCGCTTACGTCCGGAACTTGGTTTGAAGTTTATCCGAAAGCAACGTGTGCGTTCAGAGGTTTATTTAGAAAATAAGGGGAACAAGGATAATAAACCAATTGAAACGAAATTGAAAAAATTGGGATGGAAATGTCATTATGATAGTTATACTGGTTTTAAAAATGTATTACGATATTTGCAACAGAGGGGTTGATAAATGAATGGGTTAGGGGTGTATTATCTTTGCCGTTTATGAAGGAACTCAGCTTAGATGGGAAGCTTTTTGTCGAATTCATTGCACTTACTTCTTATCCTATGTGAAAAAGAAAATGCAGGACGACAACCTGTTTACAAAGTATACGATGCAGGAACTTTTTGATGAATTAGATGTGATTGAATGCTTTGAATATCCTGGATATGATTTGCGTGTAAGTGAAATGACATCTCGTCAACTCGCTATATACGAAACAATGGGGTTTAATCCCCCAGCTTCGTTACATTAAGTCCGGGAATGCAGGATACCTAGGTATAATCGCTACTGAGGCAACGTGACATATAAAAAATGTCACTATCTTAATTCATCACAGGAGTGGTCTTGATATTGTGGTCCATTATAGTCAGAATGATTCTTGTCGGATAATCAAAGGGGAGTGGGTATTTTAGCAAAAGTAATTAAGTCATGAAGTTTTTAGAGAAAACAATGGGAAAAGGTAGTGGAGAAGCATGCATGATAGATAACAAAGATGTTTCATATAGTGATAAAGTAATTTATAAGAATTCTATTTTTTCATTATTATATAAAGGTATTGCGATGTTATTATCCCTTCTTTCGGTACCATTGATGTTACATTGTCTCGGTACAGAAAAATATGGCGTGTGGGTATCGTTGTTGTCTGTTGTTTCTTGGATTTATTATTTTGATTTAGGTGTAGGAAATGGATTAAGGAATAAATTGGCAGAATCTATAGCTCTTCATGATATTGAAAGTTCAAAAAAATATTTAAGCGTTTCTTATCTTTTAGTAAGTGGAATATCATTTCTTATATTCATTGCAATTCTCGTTATTTTTTCTATAATAGATGTTTCTTCGCTGTTGCACTATAGCCTTTTAGATGAAAATCTTGATCTCATATTGATTATTGCATTTTTCTTTGCCTGTGTTAATTTTGTGGCCTCTCTTGTCAATAATATATTTTATGCTGTACAGAGAGCTAGCTTAGTGAACTTTTTTGGCGTAGTAGGACAGGTGCTCTTTATTTTAGGATTGATAGTGTATATTCAAACAGGTAAAAGTTTTCTTGTAATGCTTGTTATTGTTGAAGGGGTTGCCCAACTGTTAAAAAATGTTGTGGCGACAGGTTATATATTCCGTACTTATTCACAATTAAAGTTTTCGATCAATAAGATTGATTTTAGTTATGCACATGGAATAGTAGGTTTTGGCCTCCGAGTTTTTCTTATTCAGATTACGGCATTAATTTTGAATTCGACAGATAATATTATTATCTTACGATATTTTGGCGCGGATGCTGTAACGCCATATAGTTTGTGTTATAAGTATTTTAATACGATTAATGCATTTTTTGTAGTTATGTTAACACCTCTTTTATCTGCCTATACTTTTGCTTATGCGCGACATGACGTTGAATGGATAAAGAAAACTTTATATAAGGGATTTTTGCTTTTCATTGCTTTTGTTGCGATTATACTCATTGCTGGATTTGTTTTTGAGCCAGTTACAATTTTATGGTTGCAAAAAAAACTTTATTTTCAACCGGGTCTCATATTTTTGACTGGATTGTATTTCGTTTTGTTAATGTTTACACATAATTTTTCCACGCTATTAAATGGAATTAGTAAAGTTTCAGGGTATACAATATCAACGATTTTGATGGCAGTTATTAACGTACCAATTTCAGTTTTTATAGCCGTTTATATGGGAATGGGGATTAATGGAGTTATTATGGGATCTATTATTTCGATGATAATTGGGGTTGTAGTTTCTCCTATTATTGCGATAAAGGAATTAAAGAAGTTGGGAGGTTAGAAAATGCTTCTTTTGTCAATTTGTATACCATCATATAACCGATTTACTAGTTTGAATGTAGCCGTTAAATTAATGTTGAAAGCAGAATCTAGAGACTTTGAAATTATAATATTAGATAATAAATCGCCAAATGATATTGAAAAGGAAATTATAATTCATGATAAACGTTTACATTTTATCAAACAAGAGTCAGCTGTTAATGCAAATGAGAATATTAGGGATTGTTTATTATATGCTACGGGAAAGTATGCAATGATTTGCTTAGATAAGGATAGTATTAATGGAAGAATGTTAGATGAGTTTCTTCAAGTTATTCGGCAAAATCCCAAAATTTGCGGAGGTTGCTGTATACAAAATAAAATATCTAAAGAAAATAAAATTGAGATTTATGATCATGATCAGATTCTAAAATTTGGATATTTATATTTAGGAAAACATCCGTCAGGTGATTTTTACAGAACCGAATATATGAATGAAGATATAAAGTTGTTATCGGAAAAAGCATTGAATAGTGGATTTATATCGGATTTAATTTTGGCAAGATGCGCTAGTCATGGTTCTATGCTATTTTATGATAAACCTTTAGTGTTTCTTGAGAAATCGAAAACTGCTGCAAAAATAAAGTCATATACATATTCTGGAAAAAATAATAATGTATATTTTTATCCTAATAAGAGAAAAGAACAGTTTAGCGTGTATATTGATCATATGAAATCATTGTATATAACACATAAATTATGGAAAAAATTACTTGAGAAGATTTATGTTCAGAAAATTATTCAAGTTACGTTTGGTTTTCGAGATGTTATGCGTTTAAAAGATGCATGTACACACTATGATCTCACGGTTAGGAATATTACGTTAAAAGAAATGTTTCATTATTGGATAGATTTTAATAATTATTTTTTGAAAAGTGATCTTAATGATTTATCCAAATATAGTAAGTTGTATATTATCATTAAATCAAATTTAATGCTTGTAAAAAAATTTATCGATAAAAAATTATGCTATTCTAGTTGTAGAAGAAATGTATTTATGAATAAGTTGCTTATTGGAAAAAATTCAATAAGATGAGGATACTAATCTGAATAATGCAAATAATAAAAGAAATTATCATAGAATATATGCATGGAGGAATGCAGCATTGATTATTAAACATTCTCATACTGGTTTTGAGGCATTGCGTATTTTGGCAATGCTAATGATTGTTAGTCTACATTATTTGGGTCACGGAGGGGTTTTACAAGCAACGCCATATTCAACAAATTATTTATTAGGCTGGTTTATCAATGCTTTTTGTAAAGTAGGTGTAAATTGTTATGTTCTAATAAGCGGATATTTTTTAGTAAAATCGTCAGATTTTAAAATTAAGAAAGCTTGCGATTTATGGATAGAAGTTTTCTTTTATTCGGCTGGTATTTTTCTTTTATTTTATAGCTTAAATATTATTCCTCTTTCAACAAAAGGATTACTGAAAAGTTTTTTACCAATCAAATTAGAAGCATATTGGTTTGTTACGGCATATATGGGTCTGTATATTTTATATCCATACCTTAATAAATTAATAACAAATCTAAGCAAAAGGGATTACCAAAAATTTATTTTTGTTTTGCTGGGTATTTTCAGCATATATTCGTTTGTAGGCGATACATTCCATGTAGTTGGAGGCTCTAGTCTGATTTGGTTTATTGTACTATACTGTATTGGTGGATACTTCAGGCTTTTCGATGATTTTAGCAACAAAAACAAAATGTTTTTGTTTTATGTAATTATGTCAATATTTATTTTTATTACTAAAATTACTCTTTATAGTATAGGTTCTCATTTCGGCTTTGCTACTAAAGGCGGTTCAGAAATATTTTATGCATATAATTCACCAATATTATTATGTTCTTCCGTTGCATTATTTCTATTTTTTAAAAATGTAACAGTGGATCGTATATGGTTGCTTCATTTAATTAACTTTTTTGCACCACTTACTTTTGGCGTGTATTTAATTCATGACAATGATTTTGTAAGAGCAAATATATGGAGATATTGGCTGAATACACCTGCATTTTATGATTCTCAATATTTCCTTTTACACTATATTATGTCTGTTATCAGTGTGTTCGTCATTTGTGCACTAATAGATAAAATTAGACAGTCGATATTTTTTATTAGTGGCAATATGATGCACACTTTGTATGAGAGACATAGAAAACGTATGGTATAGTAAATTTTTAATACTATTGTTGCAGATAGAAATGCAAGTGAGCCATTATAGAGGACTGGTTTCTGGGTCATTGTTATATAAAACCGGACATTATTCAAAGCATTCAAGAAGAACGTCAACATGTAGCTTAGCCTCGCTCTGAGACTTGATGGCTTTTGCGAAAGTTATTGGACACTAGCTACAAAAATACATCAAATAATTATTTTGGTTCAACAAGGACTCTAGTAGGCATACTTTCTTATTTTTTTATAAGTAGGGGGAAAAATCTGTGAATTTAGTACAAGTTGTAAAGCATATAGTGAAGAAAATTATTTGGCCTTCGCCGTATACTGTTATAAAAAAAAGCCCCCAAAAGTTTATGGTTGATCCTAGTTCAGTTCTTTTTGATTCAACTAGATTTGTTTTTTGTGTACCTAAACATACGATTAATCCATGTGTATATATTGCCAAAGACTCAATGATCGGCTGTGAGTTTATTTTTGAGTCAACACAGGGGTGTATTAGTGTTGGGAATAGAACGTATATTGGGAATGGAACTAAACTTATATCTAGATCTTCAATAACAATAGGGGACGATGTAACAATAGCTTGGGGATGTTATCTATACGATCATAATTCTCATTCTTTAAATTGGGAGCAGAGACGTAAGGATATCCAACAACAAATGATTGATTTAAAAAATACTAAAAATTTTATATTGAATAAAGACTGGAGTGTAGTAAAAACAGAAGCAATTGTAATTTGTGATAAGGCATGGATTGGTTTTGAAGCTGTTATTTTGAAAGGTGTTACCGTGGGTGAAGGGGCAATAGTTGGAGCTAGGTCGGTAGTTACAAAAGATGTTGAACCGTGGACGGTTGTGGCAGGTAATCCGGCAAGAGTAGTAAAAAGGCTAAAGAAGAACTAGTGGGTGAATTTTTTAATGGATAAAAAAGTACTTATTACAGGGGCATATGGTTTTATTGGCCGATATGTTGCAAAGTATTTTGAAAAGCAGGGTTGGGATGTTATAGGATTAGGGCACGGAGAGTGGTCACGCCAAGAGTGGCAGGCTTGGGGTATTAAAGAATGGCATACCACGGATATTACTACAGATAATTTGCTAACTTATGCCAATGAACCAGATGTTATAATTCACTGTGCTGGAAGCGGGTCAGTTAGTTTTTCGCTAAATCATCCACTTCAGGATTATAATCGTACAGTACAGACTACTTTGTCTGTGCTGGAATTTGCTAGAATTCATGCTCCAAAAGCTAAAATAATTTATCCATCGAGCGCAGCAGTTTATGGTTCGGTTGGCCCCAGTCCAATTAAGGAGAATAGTTTATTAAATCCTGTTTCACCATATGGTTTCCACAAAAAAATTGCAGAAGAATTATGTTCCTCTTATGCAAGATTTTTTAATATTTCCGTTGCAATTGTAAGGCTTTTTTCAATTTATGGAGTGGGTTTACGCAAACAATTATTTTGGGATGCATGTGAAAAAATTTCAAGGAATGAAACGTTGTTCTTTGGATCTGGAGAGGGAACGCGTGATTGGCTTCATGTTCAAGATGCAGCTTCAATATTATACACGGCTAGCCAATTTGCATCTACAAAATGTCCTATTGTTAATGGCGGGGCTGGTAGAAAAGTAACTATTCGCGAGGTATTGTCTGAACTTTTTAGAGAGTTTGGGCGATCTGACGAACCAATTTTTCAGGGTATCACACGTACGGGAGACCCGCAACATTACTTGGCGGATATAAATTATCTGCGGATGTGGGGGTGGAAACCTCAATTTAGTTTGTTTCAAGGAATTCGTCAATATGTGGAATGGTATAAAGATGGTGGAGTCTTATGATTAGAGTAGGATTCATAATTGAAGATAATGGCTGGCTAGGAGGATTAAATTATTTCCGTAATTTATTTAATGCGGTATATAATATGCCAGAAAGAAAATTTGAATTGGTAATTTTTACAGGAAAGAATTCTTCTCTGAATTTATTTTCTGGTTTTCCACCGGTAGAAATTATTCACACTTCATATTTTACAAGATTACATCCGCTATGGATGTTACATAAGATAGGATATTATTATTTTCACAATGATTTATTTTTAGAGAGGTTTCTAAAGAGACATCACATTGATGTTCTTTCACATGCGAATTTTTTATCTAAGAATAGTTCAGTCCCGGTTTTAGGGTGGATACCTGATTTTCAATGTATGTATTATCCAAAACTTTTCTCAGACAAGGGAATGCGTTCACATGAGTCCAACTTACGCTTAATTGCAAAATATGCCCAAGCAGTTGTGGTTAGTAGTTTTGATGCAAAAAAAGATATGGGCAAGTTTATGCCACAATATATTTCTAAAGCTAAAGTTTTGCATTTTGCAGTGGTGCCGCAGAATAACGACTCGAGGAAAAATATGGAATATTTAGAAGATAAATACAATATTCATTATCCATATTTTTATGTACCTAACCAATTTTGGGCACATAAAAACCATAAAATACTGATTGATGCATTGAATATTTTAAGAGAGAAAGAAATACCGATTACTATTGTCATGACAGGGAAGACAGTTGATCCACGGCAACCCGAATATTTTGATAACTTAATGCGATATGCCCAAGAGTGCAATGTTTTAAATAAGTTTAGGGTATTAGGTATTGTGCCATACTCCGATGTTATGAGTTTACTGCGTAATTGCTTAGCAGTAATAAACCCTTCGTTTTTTGAGGGATGGCATACTGGTGTAGAGGAAGCTAGATCACTAGGTAAACCAACATTATTGTCGGATATCCCTATTCATCGAGAGCAGGACCCATCTGGAGGAGTATTCTTTAATCCGCGCGATTCCCTTGATTTGGCAATGAAGCTAGAAGAATTTTGGAGTAATAGCAATAATGAGGAAGACGCACATTTAAAGTATAACGTGGAAGATGCAACGGCAAGGCATCAAGTATTTGCAAAGACATATGAAAAAATAATTTTGGAAACTATAAAGGGGAATTACGTATGAAAAAGCGTGCTTTAATAACGGGCATTACTGGTCAAGATGGAGCCTATTTAGCTGAATTTTTATTAGAAAAAGGATATGAAGTGCATGGCATTAAACGTCGTGCTTCACAGTTTAATACTGGACGGATAGATCATCTTTATCAAGATTATCACGAGGATAATGTCAATTTGTTTCTTCATTATGGGGATATGGTAGATTCTACGAACTTAATTAGTATTGTTCAAAAAGTACAGCCTGATGAAATTTATAATTTAGCGGCACAGAGTCATGTACAAGTTTCTTTTGAAACACCTGAGTATACTGCTAATGCTGACGGAATAGGGACACTTAGACTTTTAGAAGCCATCCGAATTTTGGGGATGGAGAAAAAGACCCGATTTTATCAAGCATCAACGAGTGAATTATTTGGAAAGGTACAAGAAACACCGCAAAAGGAGACAACACCTTTTTATCCAAGAAGTCCCTACGCGGTGGCAAAGTTATATGGATATTGGATGACTATTAATTATCGTGAAGCGTATGGAATATACGCTTGTAATGGAATCCTTTTTAATCATGAATCACCAATACGTGGTGAAAATTTTGTAACTCGTAAAATCACTCGGGCAGTAGCGCGAATTAGCCTTGGGCTTCAGAGAAAGTTATATCTAGGAAATTTGAACGCTAAAAGAGACTGGGGTTTTGCAAAGGATTATGTCGAGGCAATGTGGCTTATGCTTCAGCAGGACAAGCCGAATGATTATGTAGTTGCCACTGGGGTGACACATGAAGTGCGTGAATTTGTTGAACTGGCTTTTAGGGAAGTTGGGAGGAATATTATATGGAAGGGACAGGGAATTGAGGAGAAGGGGATTGACTCAAAAACTAATGAGATTTTGGTAGAAGTTGATCCAAGATACTTTCGTCCGACGGAAGTTGAATTTTTACTCGGTGATGCATCAAAGGCAAGAGAGAAACTGGGTTGGAACCCTAATACATCAATTAAGAAATTATGTTCCATAATGGTAAAAGCCGACATGGAGCGTGCGCAACGAGATTTGCTGTGCAAACAGAATGGTTTTAAAGTTAGAAAGTATTCTTGACCTGTTTGGGGAATTTTAGTCAGTGGCTCAGGGGGAGAGCCACAAAGAAATCAGTGGCTCTCAATAAATCCATCAATACGGTGGACAGGTGTTAATGCGTCCTTTCTCTTACGTTATAGACGCTTCCCCGCCAAATAGTAAATAGTATGATGCAAGATTCCATGAACAATTCTATCGAGGATTGCCAGAGATAGGATTTCCTGCAATTCGACGATTCCGTCCGTCTGACGCGAATGTGAACGATAGTAGTAGATGCGTTTTTATGACTCACATCAACAATCTCAATCAGATTCTTGGTTTCATTGTTGCTTAAGTGAACAATAAACAACTTATTAAGGATCACTAGTTTAATCTTTTTGTATTAATCACGAGAGGGCTACGTTTTGTGCGTTTAAGAAAAGTATGAACGTATATCTGATGACACTTTCGGAGGCAGTCAGGGGTACAAAGTTACAAATTTAATAATGGAAAGATTTACAAATTAGTGGTTGATATATTTTCAGCTGATGAGTCAGACTTTGATAGGGGAAATAAACACATGGTGAGTTATGCAAATATAAAAAAAACGAGTTATCATAATAAAGAGTCTCTTTTATATCGGATATGTAATAGTATGGTCGCAACTAGTGCAATTATTCTCTTTTTTCTTATGATGTTTTCTCCCCGAACTAACCTGTTAGCGAAGGTGCCATTTTTACTTTTTATTTTAATTTCAAGGTCACTTATTATTATCCAAACTGGAAGAATTAAGATCAACACTAAAGTTTTTTTGTGGGCTTTGATTTATGTAAGTTTCGGTGCTTTATGGGGCGCATATGGATTGGTCAATTCTAAAGAATATGCAATTGATTTTTTGCGCTTAAATATAATATGGGTAATTTTTTATATGTTTTTTGTCTTAATTATTTCAAAACCAGAACATATTAAAATGGCTCAAAAAGTTATGATTTGGGCTTCATTAGCTATAGCACTATATAATATTAATTATGTTTTATACGGTATGGGTTACTTGCATATACCTCAATTAATTGATTTAGATATGGGACAGGCAGTAGGATTACATGCTGGATATGTGCAACTTACTGCTCATAATATAGGGAGCCTGATGTTCTTATTCCCATTTCTCTTTAGTGGAATGGCGATTACACGGGGTGGATATTTTGCGGGAGTACCTAAGTGGTTTTTGACTTTAGTATTAATCATGTGTTTGATCACAGTATTTCTATCAGGAAGAAGAATGTTGTGGTTAATAACTATAATAGCTCCATTATTATATTTTGGCATTATTGAATTTGGAACTAAAAGTATTGCTAAGTTTAAGTTTAAACAAGTATTACCTTTGTTTATTGTAGGTATTATAATCGTTTTGGGGCAGTACTTGTTTTTTGAAACGGGAGGATGGGACTTAGATAATTTTATAGAACGGCTTACTTTTTCTGGAGAACAGGCGCAAGGATATGATTACCGTATAAATAGTATTGACAGTTTAATGAATGATATGCGGGACTGTTTGTTTTTTGGTACAGGTGGCGGAAGCCCTGCGTTTGAGGTAACATTTATGCAGGTCTTTCACGAAACTGGAATTATAGGATTACCTATATTTATAGGCCTTTTCCTTTGGGTTTATTTTCAGATATTTAGGCTTATAAAACAAAAAAAAGGAAACATAGAGCAAGGAATACCGTTGCTGATAGGTGGCATTTGTTTCTTTTTAGGAATGTTTTCCAATCCGTACTATAGTTCTTTTGATTTTATGTGGAGTCTATTTTTGCCACTGGCTTATGTAAATGTATATTTGCGGGGATGAAGTCGTTTTTGCTGTAGAAAAAGTATCCGTATGGTTTGCGACAACTCTCTTGACAGCTACCGAAGGGGATCATGATATAGGAGTATTAGAATTATGAGAATGGATAATTGGCAATTAAAGCGTGAGTCAGTGTGCGCTATTATAATCTCTTATGATGGTGGAAATACAATTATTGAAACTATAAATGCAATTAGAGATCAAGTTGACTATATAATAATCATAGATAATAATTCTAATACTTGGACTAAGGAAGTTTTAAGATTATTTTCTGATGATGAAAATATTGAAATAATTTATAATAGTGATAATTTTGGAATTGCATACGCATTAAACCAAGGAGTTTTATTTTCTTATCAACGTGGTTTTAAATGGGTGCTAACAATGGATCAAGATAGCATAGCCGAGGAAAACATGGTTTCTGAAATGCTAAATTGTGCATTGATTTGCCAAGATAACGTAGTTTCTATATCGCCTACCATTGTATGTAATGACGAAAAATCAAGCGAGTTCTTTATGACGATGTCCCCAAAATATGAAGAACGATTAACGGTTATAACTTCTGGGAACTTGGTTAAAACGAAGATGTATGAAATGATTGGTGGTTATAATGAGAATTTATTTATTGATTCTGTAGATTTCGACTTCTGTTTGCGTTTGCAAAAGAGTGGGTATAAAATAGCAAGATGTACTACTGCACGGTTATTCCATTCATTAGGAAGAACTGAAAAGATGAATATACTGGGCATAAACATATCAATAATTGTTCATTCACCACTAAGAAAGTATTATATTATGCGTAATCATATATATATGCTTAAAAGATATTTTGTATCATTTCCTATATTTTGTATAAAACAGCATATTGGTGTTCTGTTTTTGATAATTAAAATTATACTTTTCGAAAAAGCAAAAATGCAAAGTTTGAAATATATATTTATAGGTTTATTCCATGGTTTAAATAATAGATACGGTATTTATAGATAAATATATTGGAGAAAACATAATGAAAAATTATTACTTTATTTGTGTTAATTTTAATAATGCACATTTTACGATAAAGTTTGTTGAAAGCATTAATCGTTTAAAAATCAATTCTGGTAATATTCATATTATTATAGTTGATAATGATTCTACAGAAGAGGATTATAAAAATTTAGTTGAATCATTTGAATCAGTCAATAATATCAATTTGTTAAGAAATAAAGAAAATGTTGGATATTTTAAAGCACTAAACATTGGTATTTGCAGTGTTGATGATAAAGATAATAGTTTTTTTATCATTGGTAATAATGATATCCAGTTTAAGGATGATTTTCTTATTAAGTTAGACCAAATTGTATACAATAATGATGTTTTAGCAATAGCGCCAAATATAATAACAGCAAATGGTTATCATCAAAACCCACACTGTGTTACCAGAGTATCAACTTTCAGGAAAATGGCTTATCGACTATATTTTACTAATTATTATTTAGGACGGTTTTTGTATTGGTTAGCTACAAAGCACAAAAAAATAAAAGGGAATAAGGACAATGCATTGTATGACAAGCATTGCTATATCTATATGGGAATAGGTGCGAGTTATGTTTTAACAGAACATTTCTTTAAGTTTTATACGAAACTTGACGACCGAGTGTTCTTGTGGGGAGAGGAAGCGCTACTCGCAGGTCAATTAAGTGCCGTAGGAGGGAAGTTACTTTATAATCCTAATATAATTGTATATCATGCTGAAAATAGTAGCGTAAAAAAAATACCGTCTAGAGAGACATATGAAATTACTAGAAAATCTTATAAAATTTATTCTAAGTATTTGTAGTGTATTGACGAGGGGTGGAACCAAACAGTAATGAGAATTTTGATTACAGCTAAAAAAAGCTATGTTGGTTTGAGTTTGAAAACATGGTTAGGACAATGGCCTAACAAATATAGAGTCGATACGATGTCCTCACGAAATGACGAATGGCGTAATATAGACTTTTCTCAATATGATGTGCTTTTTCATGTAGCCGCTTTTGTGCATAAAAAAGAAGAAGCGAAAATGGAAGGGAATTATTATAAAGTCAACAGAGATTTAACGATTAGTCTTGCGAGAAAAGCCAAACAATCTGGGGTAAAACAATTTATTTTTATGAGTACTGTAGCCGTATATGGACTTGTTGGTAAAGTCAAGGAAAATATTGTGATAAATAAAGATACACCTTGTTTGCCAACTACTTTTTATGGAAAAAGCAAATTGCAAGCAGAAAAGGAGCTAGAAAAATTAAATGACAAATGTTTCCATGTGGCGATTATTAGATCTCCAATGATTTATGGACCAAATTGTCCAGGGAATTATAATCGTTTAAAAAAGTTTGTGATGCATGTTCCTGTATTTCCGCAAATAAACAATCAAAGAAGTATGATTTTTATAGATAATTTATCAGAATTTATTAGGTTATTAGTGATTAATAATGAATATGGATTATTTTTTCCCCAAAATAAAGAGTATGTAAATACTTCTGAAATGGTGAGGTTAATAATGCAAGAAAAATCAAAAAGAATATATTTCTCTAGAATAATAGCTTTTGGAATGAACATTGAAAAGTACATAAGTATATGGAATAAAGTCTTTGGTAATTTAGTTATTGATCATCAATTATCATCCTATAAAAATGTAGAATATTGCGTTGCTGATTTTGAGCAATCTATAAAGATTTGCGAAACTAAACTATAAAAATTAGGTGCTAATGTGAAAAAAGATATATTGATAATGTGTCAATATTTTTATCCGGAATATGTTTCGTCTGCTACTTTACCTACGGAGTTGGCGGAGGATTTAGTTATGGATGGATTAACGGTAGATGTATTATGTGGTTATCCTAAAGAATACTATGATGGTAAAAATATACCTAGAAATGAACGATATAACGGTATAAATATACATAGGGTTAAATATACTCGATTTAACAATAAAAATAAGATTGGCCGCATAACCAACTTCTGCTCTTTTTTTATTGCAATATTAATGAGATCTTTTAACTTATTTAAATATAAATGCATTTTAGTATATTCTAATCCTCCATTATTGCCGTTAATACCATATGTTGTTTCTCGTCTTTCTAAAGTGAAATTTGTTTTTGTAGCATTTGATTTATATCCAGATAATGCTCTGGTCATGCGGGCAATAAAAAAAGGCGGCATAATTGAAAAAATAATGCATTTTATCAATAAAAAAGTCTACAAATATGCTGATAGTGTAGTTGCCATTGGTACTGAGATGAAACAGTATATGATAAGTCATGGAATTGCTATTAATCCAGAAATAATTAATATTATTCCAAACTGGTACAGCGAAGAGAAACTTTCAAGCCCAATTCTTATCAGCGATGAATTTAGAAGATTAAGGGAAAAATGGCCTTTTATCGTATTATACAGTGGAAATATGGGCGCTTGCCAGGATATGGAAACCATTTTAAAAACTGTGTCTCGGTTTAAGAATAATGAAAATATTTTTTTTATATTTACTGGTCATGGAAACAAATTGGAATATGTTAAGAGATATATAAATATCAATGGCATAAATAATGCAAAGGTATATGGCTTCTTATTAGGAACTGACTATAGTGATGTATTAAATATTGCAGATGTTTGTTTGGTGAGTCTTGAAAAGGGCATTGAGGGTCTAGGTGTTCCAAGCAAAACATATGGATATTTCGCTGCCGGGAAGCCAGTATTAGCGATAATGTCATATGAAACTGATATAGTTAAGAATTTGAATGAATATAACGCAGGTGGAAGTGTTCTACAAACGGATGTTGATGGTTTTGAAAATTTAATTTGGAGATTCATGGAAAATAAAGAACTAGTTAGAATATGTGGAGAAAACGCAAAGGCCGTATTCCATGCTTTATATGATAGACAAATATGTACAGATATGTATTATAAATTAATTACGAGAATAATTAATGAGACAGAGGAAGGTGACATAAGAGATGTTTAAAGATAAAACACTACTAATCACAGGCGGTACCGGTTCCTTCGGACATGCTGTAATGAAAAGATTCATCAATACAAAAATTAAAGAGATCCGCATCTTTTCTAGAGATGAAAAAAAACAAGATGATATGAGAAAGCAATATAAAAATGACAAACTGAAATTTTATATAGGGGATGTAAGGGATATAGCCAGTGTAAAAAATGCTATGCATGGTGTGGATTACATATTCCATGCAGCTGCGTTAAAGCAGGTGCCATCATGTGAATTCTTCCCTCTGGAAGCGGTCAAAACTAATGTATTGGGCACTGACAATGTGCTTACAGCGGCGATTGAATGCGGAGTAAAAAAAGTAATATGTCTTTCAACAGATAAAGCTGCTTATCCTATCAATGCTATGGGAATTTCTAAAGCCATGATGGAGAAAGTTTTTGTGGCAAAGGCAAGAACAGTGTCACCGGATAAAACTCTTATTTGCGGTACCCGATATGGAAATGTAATGGCATCGCGTGGTTCGGTTATCCCGCTTTTTATCGAACAAATAAAAAACGGACAACCTCTGACGGTGACGGATCCGAATATGACTCGATTCCTGATGAGTCTTGAAGAGGCTGTAGAACTGGTAGTTTTTGCATTTGAACATGCAGAAGCTGGGGATATTATGGTGCAAAAATCGCCGGCATCTACTATCGGCGATTTAGCACAAGCAATAAAAGAGTTATTTCATGCAGATAATGAAATTAAAATTATTGGCACTCGTCATGGCGAAAAGCTATATGAAACTCTTCTTACCAAGGAAGAATATATCCGCGCTGAAGATTTGGGTGGATTTTTTAGAGTGCCTGCCGATAAAAGAGATCTTAATTATGATAAGTACTTTGTTGAGGGAAATCAAAAACTGTCTACTGAGCAAGAATACAATTCACATACTACTCAAATTCTGAACGTGGCGCAGATTAAAGAGAAATTGTTAGAGCTAGATTATGTAAAAGAAGAATTAGAAATAATATCTGTGATAAATGAAGCTGCTGCAACTAAAAAATAGCTCAAATCATAATTAGAAAGGAATTGGCAGAACATGCAGATATTAGTTACCGGGGCGAAAGGTTTTGTTGGTAAGAATCTTATAGTTGAATTAAAGAATAAAGGCTATACGGATATTTTTGAGTTTGATATAGATACTGAAAAAAATTTTCTCGAGGAGTACACTAAAAAATGCGAATTTGTCTTCCATTTAGCTGGTGTGAATAGACCCATAGATGAAAAAGAGTTTATGAAAGGCAATTTTGGGTTTACATCTGACCTATTAGAATTACTGAAAAAGCATCAGAATAAAGCACCGATACTGATTACTTCATCCATTCAAGCGGAAAAAGATAATCCATATGGCAGGAGTAAGAAAGCCGGAGAAGATTTATTGCTACAATATAGTAAAGAAACAGGTGCTAAGGTATTAGTGTATAGACTTCCGAACTTATTTGGTAAGTGGAGTAAACCTAACTATAATACAGTGGTAGCAACCTATTGCCATAATATTGCAAGAGATTTAGATATACAAATTCATAATCCTGAGGCGGAACTTACTTTATGCTATATTGATGATGTGTTAGATGAATTTATAAGAGCATTAGAAGGTAAGGCAACGGCTAGAGATGGATATTGTTTTGTACCTGTTCAGCATCATATAAAGCTCGGAGAATTAGCAGAAAAAATAAGAAGTTTTAAGCAAACGAGAATAGACTTAAATATTCCCAATATGCAAGATGAACTCACAAAAAAGCTATATAGTACCTATTTAAGTTTTTTACCGGAAACGGAGTTTTCTTATGAATTAAAAATGAATTGCGATCATCGGGGTTCTTTTACCGAATTTATTCGGACGACTGATAGAGGGCAAGTTTCCATTAATGTTTCAAAGCCTGGAATTACAAAGGGGAATCATTGGCATCATACCAAAAATGAAAAATTTATGGTAGTTAGTGGCAACGGGCTTATTAGATTTAGAAAAATAAATTCACAAGAAATAATAGAATATAGAGTTAGCGGTGAAAAGTTAGAAGTTGTAGATATTCCAACGGGTTATACCCATTCCATTGTTAATGTTGGCAGCTGTGATTTAGTGACGATTATGTGGGCGAATGAATGCTTTAATAAAGATAGACCGGACACATACTATTTGGAGGTTTAGAATTGATGAATAAAATGAGGGTAATGACTATAGTTGGGACACGACCTGAAATAATCAGGTTATCTGAGGTTATTCGAGCTTGTGATAGATACTTTGATCATATTTTAGTACACACGGGACAGAACTGGGACTATAGTTTGAATGATGTATTTTTTAAAGAGCTTGAATTAAGAGAGCCAGATCATTATCTAAATGCCGTTGGAGAGCATTTGGGTGATACTATGGGCAATATTATTGGGAAGTCCTATGAAATACTATCAAAAGAAAAGCCGGATGCTTTACTTATTCTCGGGGATACAAATTCTGCGCTAAGTGCAATATCAGCTAAACGTCTAAAAATACCAATATTTCATATGGAAGCAGGCAATCGGTGTTTTGATCAAAACGTACCTGAAGAAATAAATAGAAAGATTGTGGATCATATATCGGATGTTAACTTACCATATACGGAACATAGCAGAAGATATTTACTATCCGAAGGTATAAGAAAAGAGCATATTTATGTTACAGGTTCACCTATGACTGAAGTATTACACAAGAATATGCATAAGATAGAGCAGAGTAAAATATTAAAAGAACTTGGCTTAGAAACAGGTGAATATATTTTAGTTTCTGCCCATAGAGAGGAAAATATTGATAATGAGAAAAATTTTTTCTCACTAATGAATGCTATTAATGAGATCGCTGAGAAATATCAAATGCCGGTAATTTATTCTACTCACCCAAGAAGCAAAAACACGATTGAAAAAAGAAGGTTTAAATTCCATCCTTTAGTTAGAAATCTAAAACCCTTTGGTTTTTTTGATTATAATCAACTTCAGGTTAATGCTTATTGTGTTCTTTCTGATAGCGGAACAGTTCCTGAAGAAGCGTCAATATTAGGGTTCCCTGCTGTATCCATTAGAACTTCCACAGAACGCCCGGAAGCATTGGATAAAGGGGCAATTATTCTTGGCGGAATAAAGAAAGAGGATGTATTACAGTCAGTTGAACTATGTAGAAGTATGTGGGAAAACAAGGAGCAAGTTCTCCCGGTCACAGACTATATAGATACTAATGTGTCAGTAAAGGTAATCAAAATAATTCAAAGCTATACAAAGATAGTGAATAGAGTAATATGGGCAAAAGAATAAGCTTATCTGAGGGTTTTGTATTATTCGCGGAGTGGGTTTATCCCGATGTAGCCGCTAACTTCCTTTGACCATGCCGTGTTCAGCGGTTTTGTCCATCACAGGCTAAAATTGCTCTCTTGCATTGTCACTTACCCCGGTATATAATTCCCAGTAAATAACTGGTGCCGGGGTGAAATAGTAAAGCCACGCTGCGAGTGCCCTGAATAAGTTCTCGTAACGTGGCTGACTACAAATAACAATGGTCATACTATCACGTTATGAGATAAAGTTCAATCCAAATCACATATTTTTTGTTACCAGTAAGGATTTTCCCATCTGCCCTTGTTGCGGTAAAACGCTTTCCGGCTATGACCATCATCCTCGCATGGCTCGGCTCTGATGTGGTATCAAGGTTCAGTTTCTTGCGGAAGCAGTGGGACGCTCATTTTGCTCCGTCTATGATAAGATATTTATCAGGCTGTTATCGAAAAGCAGCTGGATGAGTTGAAAAAGATCGCTGCGATTGTGTTGACTCGGTAAACATAGATAGCTTTTCCACTGCATACAGCGGTAGGCTTAGCAGCCAATCTTCCTTTTTATAATCGGCCATTGATGTGCGTATCGACAGTTTGGGCCGGAATTTTTCATAATACGTTTTTAGACTCTTTGCCTTTAAATTTGTTTCAGCCTTGACTTCGATGGGAATGACGTTACTGCCATTATCCGCTGCAAAGTCGATTTCCGCAGTACCGCGGTTATTTGTCCAGTAATATGTGTCCAGTCCTTTGATCGTTTTTAGCTGTTGCAATACGTATTGTTCGGTAAGCGCACCTTTGAATTCCTTAAAAAGTTCGTTACCATCCAAAAGGGTGCTTTGATTAAGGCGTACCATGCAAGAAAGCAGTCCTACATCCAACAGAAACAGCTTAAAGGCTTTCACATCTTCATAAGCCTTTAGTGGAACAGCCGGTGCAGTCACACGATGTACTTTATGCACCAGGCCGCAGTCGGTCAGCCAGAGCAGTGCCAATTCGTATTCCTTGGCTCTGGCGCCATTTCTGATCAGTCCATAGATAAATTTTTTATTCTCTTTGGCGAGCTGAGCGGGGATACTGTTCCAGAGCATTCTAATTCTGGGTACGGTTTCATTAGGCGCGTGTTTGGAAAAGTCCTGCTCGTAAGCTGCAAGAATGCGCTGTTGTATCTCGCGTGCTTCGTTAAAATCTTTATTTTCGGAAAAATGCAGTACCGCTTCCGGCATTCCACCAACATAGTAATAATATTTGAGAATGTCTATATATGTCTGTCTGAAGGCAGTTACCATGTCAAAGTCGCCATGCTGCAGCAGCTCTGCATACTGTTCATGTCCCATTGCCATCAAAAATTCAGTGAAACTGAGCGGGTATAAATCAAGGAATTCCACTTTACCGACAGGAAAAGATGTACCGCCATGCAGTGCCACACCCAACAGGGATCCGGCGCATATGATCTGATATTCCGGGGCATTCTCATTAAAGTATTTCAGAGAAGTCAGCGCTTGCGGCACTTCTTGTATTTCATCAAAAATCAGCAGTGTATTGGCAGGGTCAATTTTTTGGCCGGAATAAAGTTCCAGTCCGGTTACAATGCGTCCGATATCCAAGTCGGATGAAAACAGATCCTTCATCCGCCGATTGTTGTCAAAGCTGATATAAACAGTTTTAGCAAAAGCAAGTTTTCCGAACTCTTTCATTAGCCAGGTTTTTCCAACTTGTCTTGCTCCACGGATAATCAGCGGTTTTTTATTTCGTTTTGCTTTCCACTTAGTAAGCTCTTCCATTGCTGTTCTATACATGATGCATCACTCCATAAGAACAGTATAACATGGCAAAAACAAAAAATACAACGAAAATATGTATAATAAGAACATTTTTTCGAACTAAAAAAATAAAGCAGAGATGTAAGTCCATCAAATGCAGTGCCATTAAGATGCCACCTTGATAATGACAGCTCTAAAAGGCACACAAGGCAGCAACGAGAGATTGCTTCGCTGCGCTCGCAATGACAGGTTGAAGAATCAGGGACGTTTTTTTGCTTCTTTTTCCCACAGGCTGCCGGTTGTTTTGTCCTGAATTTGTCCGTGAATTTTGGTATGCTGCGGCGCTGGGTAACAGTAGGGGGGATCATTGTTATAATAAGGCCGAAGGCAGCAGAGAAACGGCAAAGCGGCTGTTGGACATGGGAATGTCGGTTTCTGATATTACCAAAGCAACTGGTTTGTCTGAGACGGAAGTCCATCAAATGCAGTGCCATTAAGACGCCACCTTGATAATGACAGCTCTAAAAGGCACACAAGGCAGCAACGAGAGATTGCTTCGCTGCGCTCGCAATGACAGGTTGAAGAATCAGGGACGTTTTTTTGCTTCTTTTGAAAATAGGGGAGCCTATTCCTTTCGTTAGGCTGCCGGTTGTGTTGCTTGCTGGGTTTAGGGTATAATAAAAGTGGAATATCGTATTGTATACTCAGCATAATGGAAGAGGCAGGTGGGTTTTGCGTGAAACCGACAGTAGAATTTGCCAAGGCTATGGGGAAAACCAGAGAAAAGGTAAATGCAGCCGCTCAAAATGGTATTATATTAGAGAAATCCCCGAGAATTCGGTTTCGGAGTGAAAGTGAGAAAGCGGCACTGTGCCGATCTGTTATTTTTACTGTTGAACAAGCGAAGCGATCCGGGAGGCTGCATAAATCGGGAAAAGGTTATGTACTATCATGGAAGAACTAAAAAAGCGGCTAAAAGGATGTATAAATATTCAAGATAGCTTACAACAAATGACAGCCGCCGGTATAGTGAGCCAGGCTTTTAAAAAATATAATCTTATTCCGGCTGTCGTAGGAGGGCTGGCGGTGGAATTTTATACATTGTCTAATTACCTAACCAGGGATATAGATATGGTGATTCCCGGAGACCAATATGCAAATGAGGTAATGATCGAACTCGGCTTTAGTAAAAGGGGCAGTACTTGGATTTTTTCGGACGATCCTACCATAATGTTGACTTTCCCGGAAGTCCTTTAGGTGGTTCGTGGGATAAAGTTTTACCGGTTGAACTTGACTCCGGTGACATTGTCTATGTTATTTCGATTGAAGATATTATAGTGGATCGAATCTTAGCTGTGAAATATTGGGGCGATTCGGAAGAGTGGGCGCAATATATGATGGCGGCTCATTATGACGACATAGATTGGGAGTATTGTTTTAAAAGGGCAGATAAAGAGCTTTGCTTGGATGGTTTAGAAAAAATGAAAAAATGGTCAGCAGAACACCGTGAGGCATTCTATTGCGGGCAAGTAGAGAAAAAATGAGTAAAATATGTAATTGACAGGAGATAATACATGGATAATATCAGTCTAAGAGATTTAAAAAAACATTTAACGACAGTGCCCTTTGATGAAATGGTCGCGGATATAATCACTTTATATAAGGACATTCCGGCAGTCAGAGAATATTATCTCATAAAGTTATGTCCTGCTGCCGAAATTACTCTATTGGAAAAATACAAAAAAATTATTGAAAATGAGTTTTTTCCTAATAGAGGTTTTGGCAAGGCGCGAGCTTCAGTTGTCAGAAAAGCAATTAGTGACTTCAAAAAAATTGCCAAGTCGCCATACAATATAGTTGATTTATTATTTTTCCACGTTTCAATAGGAGTAGACTTTACCAATTCATATGGCGATATTGACGATGTATTTTACGCAAGCTTAGGAAACAGTTTTGAACAGGCATTAAAATATGGCTTTAAACATGGTATAGCCGACGAAATTAGGAAAAGCGCAAAAATAGTACTAGAAAAATGCCAAGGATTCGGCTGGGGGTTTAGCGACGTTATTGATGATATTTATTATACATATTACGATTCTTATGAAGAAGATAACGATTAAGGTTTAGAAAGCATAGGGACGTATATTTTGCTTCTCTTATGGGGACAATTATCTATCGTCAGAAGAGGAGACTGTATTTTTTTCAAATATCTGGTATACTAAAAATACAAGGGAGGAATACGAATGGAATGGAATCTGAACCGAATCAACGACTATTTGTTTAAGTGGGTATTTGGCCGTGAGGAAAATAAAGAAATTTTGCTCAGCTTTCTGAACTCCGTATTGTCTCCCAGCGGGCAGGACGAATTAGCGGACATTATGCTGGCGGAACGGGAATTGGATCCGGAGCATATTGCCGATAAAATGTCGCGACTGGATATTTTAGGCAAGGGAAACGACGGCAGCATCATTAATATCGAAGTGCAAATTGCCAATCAGTATGACATAGATAAACGGACACTGTATTACTGGGCAAAGCTGTACCAGGGACAGATGCAGAAAGGGCAGAGGTATAAAGAACTCTCCCGCACCATTACCGTTAATGTACTAAACTTTGCTTTTCTGCCGAAGGAAGAGAAGTATCATAGTATGTTTGCCCTGTATGAGACGGAGACAGGGTACCGATTAAACCGGGATTTGGAGATTCATTTTTTGGAACTGTCAAAATGGAAACAGCTGCAGGTGCCGCCGCGAACGCGGCTGGATAAGTGGCTGATGTATCTATCGAATGCCAATCCGGAGGAAATGGAGGAGATAGCTATGAGCGAACCAGCGATTCGCAAGGCGTTAAGTGCAGAGGAAATCTTTTTAAAGCAGGATAAAGAAAGATATTTGTACGAGATGAGAGAGAAAGCCATATTGGATCATATTTCCGCCATTAGCGGTGCGGAAGAAAAAGGAAGAGCCGAAGGAAACAGGGAAACGGCAAAGCGGCTATTGGACATGGGAATGTCGGTTTCTGATATTGCCAAAGCAACGGGGTTGTCTGAGACGGAAGTCCGTCAGCTGCAGTGTCATTGAAACGTCGCTGTTGGAATCATCGGGGGCGGGCGCTTTTTTGCTTCGTTTGTGATCCAAAGAAACTATTTTTTCGTCAGGCTGCCGGTTTTGTGCTTAGCCGGTCAGGGTATAGCGGAAGCAGATGAAGAAGAAGGGGTATGGCAGGCATTACTGCGGATCGCCGGAGAGTGAGCAGGGGAACACACACCCCGCCCTAACGGGCACCCCCACTCTGTATAATTCGACTGGCGAAACTCAAAAAGCAGAGTTTCGAGTCTCATCTATCTTTCTAGAGGGGATTATGTGGGAAGCAGTGGGACGTTCTTTTTGCTCCGCCTATGATAAGATATTTATCAGGCCGTAAGCGAAAAGCAGCTGGATGAGTTGAAAAAGCTCGCTGCGATTGTGCTGACTCGGTAAACATGTATAGCTTCTCCACTGCATACAGCGGCAGGTTCAGCAGCCAATCTTCCTTTTTATAATCGGCCATTGATGCGCGTATCGATAGTTTGGGCCGGAATTTTTCATAATACGTTTTTAGACTCTTTGCCTTCAAATTTGTTTCGGCTTTGACTTCGATGGGGATGATTTCACTGCCATTATCCGCTGCAAAGCTTAAAGGCTTTCATATCTTCATAAGCCTTTAGTGGAACAGCCGGTGCAGTCACACGATGTACTTTATGCACCAGGCTGCAGTCGGTAACATAGTAATAATATTTGAGAATGTCTAAACAAAAAATACAACGGAAATATGTATAATACGTACATTTTTTCGAACTAAAAAATTTAAAGCAGTAGGGACGATTTCAGGCTGCCGGGGGTTTTGCCTCGGAATACCCGTGAATTTTGGTATGCTGTGGCGCTGGGGAAATCAAGAAAGAAATAACGCCCCTTCAAGCAACGGGGACGCTGTTTTTGTTTCTTGATTGATAGAGTATTTATTCTTTCGGCAGGCTGCCGGTTGTTTTGCTTGCCGGGTTTAGGGTATAATAAAAATGGAATATCCGTATTGTATGTTCAGCATAATGGAAGAGGCAGGTGGGTTTTGCATGAAACCGGCAATAGAGTTTGCAAAGGCTATTGGGAAAACCAGAGAAAAGGTAAATGCAGCAGCTCAAAATGGTATTATATTAGAGAAATCCCCAAGGGTTCGGTTTCGGAACGAAAGTGAGAAAGCGGCACTGTGCCGATCTGTTGTTTTTACTGTTGAACAAGCGAAGCGATCCGGGAGGCTGCATAAATCGGGAAAAGGTTATGTATTATCATGGAAGAATTAAAAAAGCGGCTAAAAGGATGTATATAAAAAGCATAGGGACGTACATTTTGCTTCTCCTATAGAAATAATTATCTATCGAGACGGAAGTTCGTCAGATGCAGTGCCATTAAGACGCCACCTTGATAATGATAGCTCTAAAAGGCACACAAGGCAGCAACGAGAGATTGCTTCGCTGGCGCTCGCAATGACAGGCTGAAGAATCAGGGACATTCTTTACTCCTTTTATGTATGGTTCCCAGGCTGCCGGTTGTTTTGTTCTGAAATTGCCGGTGAATTCTGGTATGCTGCGGTGCCGGGTGACAATAGGTGGATCATTGTTATAATAAAGCCGAAGGCAGCAGGGAAACGGCAAAGCGGCTGCTGGACATGGGGATGTCGGTGTCTGATGTTGCCAAAGCAACGGGGTTGTCTTAGACGGAAGTTCGTCGATGCAGTGCCATTAAGACTCTGCTTGATAATGACAGCTTCTAAAAGGCACAAGGCAGCAACGAGAGATTGCTTCGCTGGCGCTCGCAATGACAGGCTGAAGAATCAGGGATGTTCCTTTTGTTTCCTCCATGTATGGTTTCCGCTTTTTTACAGGCTGCCGGTTTTTTTGTCTGAATTTGTTCGTGAATTTTGGTATGCTGCGGTGTCGGGTGACAATAGGGTGGATCATTGTTATAATAAGGATAAAGAGGAAAAGAGGCGAAGCCTATGGGTGCCAATCTGGCTGGAAAGAAGCGTAACGACAGGCTGCTGCAAGTATTAACCCCTTTTTTGTTGTCCAGAACGGAGATTCAGTTTGCCTGGTTATTTGGATCGTATGCCACGGGGCGGAATACGGCATCCAGTGATATCGATATTGCTATTTTTGTTAACGATCTGAGACTATTGGGTGATACGGATTGGTATCTTGGCTTGAAATCAGATTTAATGGCTTTGACACATAAAGAAATCGATTTGATACTTTTGAACAATGCGAAGCCGTTGATGAAACATGCGGCTAATATGAAAAAAATAGTTTTACTGGCTCGTGATCCGTTGTTTGAGGCGGAATATGCGTTATCGGTCATTAAAGAATATAATGATGTGCGGTATTGGGCGCAGCTTTCCCGGCAGCGCTTACTAGGAGGAGCGAAGCATGGTTAAGCATGATATTGTAGAACGGAAGTTGTGCCAAATTCAAAAATCTTTGGAAAAGATTTTGCTTTACCGTTCTTTGTCTTATGAGGAGTTTGTTAATCACGCAGTTGCCAGAGATGTGGTCGAATACAATCTTTTTATTATTATTAATTCCATGATTGATATTGTAAATCATATTGTGACTGATGATGAATTGGGAGAAGTAGACATGCTGGCAGATGGATTTCGTATTTTAGAGACTTATGGATATTGGGACAAAGAGCAAGCAAGCATATATACTAAAATGGTTGCTTTTCGTAATATGATTGCTCATCAGTATGCTGATATTGGCGCTCATGTAGTGTATGATGTTTTGCAGCATAAACTTGAAGGTGTTGAAAATTTCAACCGGCAGATTAGTGATAAATTGTAGACGCGGTGAGGAGGGAAGCAGTGGGGACGTTATTCTCGCTTCGCTTGCGATGGGGAGTGTTGCTGCTCACAGGTAAAATCGAAGCGTGAGGGACGTACATTTTGCTCCTTCTATTTGTAAGGAAACCTCATTTCTTACAGGAGGCGTGTCATGACCGAATATGATGTAACGATAAGCAGTGAAGAACAATTCGTTTTACAAGCGTTGGATAGTATTGTTAACAAAGTAGACCAAGAGTATAATAAAAAAGAACATGTGTCCCTTTCCGACTTAAACGGCAGGCTGAAAATGGATGAGGTCATGGTCCTTAATTCGGCTTCAAACCAGCCAAAGAAGTTGTCAAAAGCGATTTAAGCAGAAGCAGAGGGAGAAGAGGGAGTTATGGCGATAAAAAAGGGAATTATTTTGGCCGGGGGGTCGGGTACCCGGCTGTATCCGGTTACGAAGTCGATTAGTAAGCAGTTGATGCCTGTATTTGACAAACCGATGGTATATTACCCGCTGTCGACGCTAATGCTGGCTGGGATTCAGGATATTCTGGTCATTACGACGCCTCAGGATCAGGCAAGTTTTCAACAGTTATTGGGGTCAGGCGATCAGTGGGGGATTAATTTGTCGTATGCGGTCCAGCCTAGCCCGGATGGTTTGGCTCAGGCATTTATTATTGGGGAGTCCTTTATTGATGGGGCCGGATGCGCTTTGGTTTTGGGGGATAATATTTTTTATGGGTACGGATTTAGCGAAAAGCTGCAAAAGGCGAGGCAGCAGGAGCAGGGGGCTACGGTTTTTGCTTATTGGGTGAAGGACCCGGAACGGTATGGGGTGGTAGAGTTTGATGCAGCCGGAAAAGCTGTGAGCCTGGCAGAAAAACCGGTTAAGCCGAAGTCCAATTATGCGGTTACAGGGTTGTATTTTTATGACAGCCAAGTGGTGGAATTGGCGAAAATGGTGAAACCGTCTACCCGGGGGGAACTGGAAATCACTGATTTAAACCGGCTGTATTTGGAGCGGGATACACTTCGGGTAGAGACGCTGGGCCGGGGTTATGCCTGGCTGGATACGGGAACACATGAGTCTCTGCTGCAGGCTTCCGATTATATCGCGACGATTCAGGAGCGGCAGGGCCTGATGGTGGCCTGCCCGGAGGAAATTGCTTACCGAATGGGGTATATTTCCCGGAAGCAGCTGGCAGCTCAGGGTGATGTGATGAAGAAGAACGGCTATGGCAGGTATTTGCTGCGGATTGCCGGGGAGTGAGCGGGGGACGGACAAAGGGGAATTTTAGCTGATAAGGTATGGAGTTGATGGATATGAATATAGTAGAAACAAAATTGCCGGGGGTATTGATTGTTGAAACCAGGGCTTTTGGTGATGAACGGGGTTTTTTTAAGGAAACTTGGCGGCAGGAGCGGTACGAGGCGCTGGGCATAAAGGGGCCGTTTGTCCAGGATAATTTATCGTATTCCACTCGCGGGGTGCTTCGGGGGCTGCATTATCAGAATCCGCATTCTCAGGGGAAATTGGTATCAGTGGTGCTGGGGGCAGTATTTGATGCGGCGGTGGATATTCGGGTGGGTTCGCCGACCTTTGGCCAGTGGACCGGGGTGGAGCTTTCCGGTGACAATCATCGTCAATTCTGGATTCCGTCCGGATTTGCCCATGGTTTTTGTGTGTTGAGCGATACTGTATATTTTACTTATAAATGCACGGATGTTTATACGCCTTCGGCGGAAGGCGGGATCATCTGGAATGATCCGGATATCGGGATTCAGTGGCCGGTCGAGGCCGGGGTGCTTTCGGATAAGGATCAGGTGTATCCGAGATTAAAGGATATAGCAGCGGATAAGCTGCCCGTATATAGGGGATAATGGGGGGCGGCTTTTGAACCGCCCTACCATCTATAGTGAAGCAATCTTAGGAACAATACAGAGTATCATGAAAAAGAATGCGGGAGGCTCTACAGATCGCCGCGTCGCTATCGCTCCTCGCGATGACAAAATTGTTGAAAAATCATTAGTTCGTTAGTTATAGCGGCGGAAGGATGATAGGATATGAAAATTTTGGTAACCGGTGCTAATGGCCAGCTGGGCCGGGAAGTGGCACGGCAGGGAAAGGAATATGAGCTGATACTGACGGATGCGGATACACTCGACATTACCGATGGAGCGGCAGTGAAAAGGTGTATGCGGGACAGTAAGCCGGACGCGGTGATTCATTGTGCGGCCTATACCAATGTGGACAAGGCGGAGACGGATGAAGACGGCGCTTTCCGGGTGAATGTTGTCGGTGCTCGGAATCTGGCGGCCGGTTGTTTGGCTACCGGAGCGCGGATGGTGTATGTGAGTACCGACTATGTGTTTGACGGGGCGGGAAATCGGGCCTACCGTGAATTCGATGCGGTTAATCCACAGACGGTATATGGCCGGACGAAATGGCAGGGAGAAGAGATGGTGCGGCATTTGCTGGGGCAGCATTATATTGTCAGGACCGCTTGGCTGTATGGTGAGGGAAATAATTTTGTCGCCACGATGCTGAGACTGGCAAATGAGCAGGATGCGCTGCGTGTTGTGGCGGATCAGATTGGGTCGCCCACATCTACCGTGGATTTGGCGAGGGTGATTTTTAAATTGCTGTCGACAGACGGTTATGGGACATATCATGCCACTTGTCAGGGGCATTGTTCCTGGTATGATTTTGCCTGTGAAATCTTCCGGCAGGCAGGGAAAAAGGTCAAAGTCGAACCGGTAACGACAGCGGAATTTCCCCGTCCGGCCAAGCGACCGGCTTATTCCGTACTGGACAATTACATGCTCCGAATGACGGTGGGTGATCCGGTCAGGGGATGGCAGGAGGCGCTCCGGGCTTATTTGAAGTGAAGCTGGCAGGAGACGACGGAGGTTAAAAGTATAATGCAGAGGGAGAGAAAAAATCGTATGCAAACTATTCTTGTTACCGGCGGAGCCGGGTTTATCGGCAGCAATTTTATTCATATTGCCTTACAGGAGCCGGCTATTCGTATTCTGAATCTGGACAAGCTTACATATGCGGGAAATTTGGATTCACTCACAGCTGTGGAACATGATCCCCGCTATACTTTTATTCAGGGGGATATTTGTGATCAAACATTAGTAGAGAATCTTTTTGCCAAATATCAGCCGGATGCTATCGTTCATTTTGCTGCCGAGTCTCATGTGGATCGATCGATTGACGGGCCGGCAGCTTTTATTCGGACGAATATTAACGGGACGTTTTCGCTGCTGGAAGCAGCCAAAAGCTATTGGCGGGATTTGACGGCGAAGAAAAAAGACAAGTTTCGCTTTTTGCATGTTTCTACCGATGAAGTGTACGGCTCCTTAGGAGAGACCGGCTTTTTTACGGAAGAAACGCCTTATGCGCCGAATTCTCCCTATTCCGCTTCTAAGGCTTCATCGGATCATCTGGTGCGGGCTTACTATCATACCTATGGGCTGCCGGTATTGCTGACCAATTGTTCCAATAATTACGGCCCTTACCAGTTCCCGGAGAAGCTGATTCCCTTGATGATTCTCAACGCGCTGGAGGGAAAGCCGCTGCCTGTTTACGGCAATGGGCAGAATGTGCGGGACTGGCTGTATGTGGAGGATCATTGCCGGGCTATTCTTAGGGTTTTGGCAGCGGGGAAAGCGGGAGAGAAGTATAATATCGGCGGACATAATGAAAAAAAGAATCTGGATATTGTCCATGGGTTGTGTGATATATTGGATGAGAAGCAGCCTCGCAGTGACGGAAAGTCTTACCGGGAGCAGATTGCTTATGTGAAGGATCGTCCCGGGCATGATCTGCGGTATGCGATCGATGCGTCGAAGATCCGGCGTGAGTTGGGCTGGGTGCCGGCGGAGACATTTGCGACCGGGATTGTGAAGACGGTGGAGTGGTATTTGGCTAATCGGGAATGGTGTCGGCGGGTGACGGACGGGAGCTACCGGCGGGAACGGCTGGGGGTTGATGCGTAGTTATGCTTTATTTTTTAAAATTTGCCGCCAGCTTTTTGTTGCCGCCGGGTATTTTTATTTTAATGCTGCTGCTGGTCGTTTTCTTGCTTAAAAAACGCCGGGGGTATGTACATAAAGGGCTGTGCTTGATTATTGTTCTTTTTTATATTTTTTCCACCGGCTATGTGGGAGATTGTTTGCTCCAGACACTGGAGGCAAGGCATGTGCCGCCGGCAGAGGTTTCCGGTGACGTGATCATCATGCTGGGCGGCGGGGCTACTTTGGATACGCCGGATATAGACGGGCCGGGGCATTTGTCCGGCAGTGCGGCCAATCGGCTGCTGACGGCCGCCAGGCTGCAGCGCAGGCTGGGGGTGCCGGTTATTGTATCCGGTGGTCAGGTGTTTGAGGATTCCGGCCGGGAAGCGGTTATTGCCCGGCGGATTTTACTGGGACTGGGGATACCGGAAGAACAGATCCTGGTGGAGGATACCAGCCTGAACACTACCCAGAATGCGGTGAATGTAAAGAAAATTCTGGGCGAAAGGGGATTCCGGCAGCCGATTCTGGTGACGTCGGCGTTTCATATGGAACGGTCGATATTGAATTTTGCCAAACAAGGGGTAAGGGCAGAGGCTTATCCGGCGGATTATCTGGTCAGTACAACCCCCGGGCTGTATGCGAATAATTTTGTTCCGTCGGCGGACGGACTGCGGAGTTCGGCGATTTTTTTCCGGGAATGGCTGGGAATCTGGGCGCTGCGGGTGAGACAATAGGCGCAAAAAGCAGGGGGGACGTACATTTTGCTTTTTAGTCGCTTAATGTGCCCGGCGTCAGGTTAAATGAAGGGATAATTTACGGTTAGGCACAGCGGGAGAAGCTGTTCTTTTTATTTTGACTGAACAGGAAATATTTATTAAATAGAGAATTTCTATAAGTATAATCTGCTAAAATTTTCTTGCGTTGTCATTGTAAGGCTGAGAAAGTAATTTTAGGCGTACAGGTTTTTCTTTCTTGCTAATGACAGCAGCCACTTCAATGAAAAGGAGCTGCGAATTGAATGAAGGTAATTATTTTGGCCGGCGGCGGCGGAACCCGGTTATTCCCATTGTCCAGGGCGTGCTTTCCCAAGCAGTTTCTGCAGATTGACCAGGGAAAATCTCTGCTGGTTCAGACAGTGGAACGGTTTAAGCTCCTGGTAAAAGCGGCTGATCTGGTGATTGTGACTAATCAGGCGTATTTTCATCATGTAAAGACCGAGCTGGCAGCCTGTGGGGCGGCAGAGGCTCATATCCTGCTGGAACCGGTGGGGCGGAATACGGCTCCGGCCATTGCGCTGGCAGCCCGGTATTGCCTGGATGAGCTGGGGGCGGGCCGTGACGAAGTGTTGTTTGTGACGCCTTCCGATCATATTATCAAGCCGGTGGAATCTTTTGTCCGGTCGGTACGTCAGGCGGCGGCTCTGGCAGTTCGGGACAAGGTGGTAACTTTCGGCATTCAGCCGGATAAACCGGAGACGGGATATGGCTATATTCAGGCCGGTAAGGCTATAGAAATCGGTTATGAGGTCGAATCTTTTAAGGAAAAACCGGATCAGGCGACGGCAGAGGAGTACCTGGCAGCAGGAAATTATTATTGGAACTCAGGCATGTTTGCGTTTACGGTTGGCTGTGTTATGGAGGAGCTTCAATCGTATCAGCCTGAGATTTATCAGTTAGCCATGGCGCCCCTGGCGGATGTTTTGGCACATTTTTCCGAGATGCCTACTATCTCTATCGATTATGCGGTGGCGGAAAAATCCAGGCGGACGGCGATTATTCCTTTCGCCGCTTATTGGAATGATATTGGGTCCTGGGATGCCATTTATGAAGTGCTGGGAAAGGATGAGGCGGGGAATGCCCTGCAGGGGGACTGTCTCCCCATTGATTGCACCAACAGTCTGATGCTGGGCCGCAGCCGGTTGATTGCCGGTATCGGGCTGGAGGATGTACTCGTTGTGGAGACGGATGATGTTATTCTGGTGGCGAAGAAAGGCGAGTCCCAGAAGGTCAAGGATCTGGTTGGCGAATTAAAGGCCCGGGGACGGCGGGAGGCCAGTGAGCAGACGACTATGTACCGGCCCTGGGGCAGCTATACGGTGCTGGGAGAAGGGCCGGGCTACAAGATGAAGAAGATCGTGGTCAATCCCGGCGAGCAGCTGAGTCTGCAACTGCATTATCACCGCAGCGAGCACTGGATTGTCATCGGCGGAACAGCCAAGGTGACCGTAGGCGACAGGGTGCAGATGGTTCATGAGAATGAGAGTATTTTTGTGCCCCAGACGACTAAGCACCGGCTGGAGAATCCGGGAAAGATTCCTTTGGCGATTATTGAAGTCCAGAACGGCAGTTATTTAGGGGAAGACGATATTGTCCGGTTTGAAGATATTTATGGCAGAGCCTAAGGAAGCGGACTAAAAAATCAGGGAAAAAAGGAGCTTGTTTATGAATTTGCGAGTATTAAGTTCGACGGTAGCGTTAGGTCTGATCCTTGCCGCAGTGCCGGCAGTGTATGCTCAGGACAATCCGGGCGGCGGGGGGGCGAGCCGTGTGCCTTATCAGGATCAGCTATCCGGCAATGTTCCTCTCGACAGCTATGTGTATGATTATCTGGATAAGCTGGACGGTTTGGGATATTTGCGCCAGATGCAGACCGGAACGAAGCCTTATACCCGGATGCAGGTGGCAGGCTGGGTTGTTCAGATGGATCGGCTGGCAGCACAAAAACAGGAGATGGCGCCTTATGCCAAGTCTTTGCTGCGGGAACTGAAGACAGAATTTAAAAATGAACTGGCGGTTTTGAACGGGACGGCCCGGCCCGGCGGTTTGGCGCTGCGGGAAATTCAGTTTGAGGAAAATTTTTACCATGGCGGTACTGTTTCACAGAAGCCCTGGACGAAGTCTACCTATCAGCCCCTGAATGTGAATAATGACGGCTATAAATATGGCAGGAACGCTAATGAGATGCTGTCCCTGCGGCTGGAAGGCAGTCTGGGAGAGCACTTGATGCTGAGTGTGACGCCGCGGACGGATTACAATAGTACGGATGACAGCAAAACTACCGTTGAATCGGGGTATATCAAGACCAATATTAATAATCTGTCGATTCAGATTGGGAAAGACGCCAACAGCTGGGGCCAGGGGGTTAGGAGCCACCTGACTTATTCCAACAATGCCGAGCCGATGACGTCGATCAGATTGTCTAATATAGAACCAATGAAAATCAAGCATGGGTATTTCAAATTTTTGCGGGAGTCGAATACTACCTTTACGTATGCGAGGATGGAAGGAAACCGGTCTGATGTGCCGCATCCTTCTTTTGTCGCCTGGCGCAAGGACTTCACGCCAAGTGACAACTTTACCTTTGCTTTGGAACACGCGTCGATTATCGGGGGCCTGGGTCATGCTTTGAGCGGTTCCGATTATTATCGCTTGCTAACAGGCAGGAATGCCGGCAACTGTTCATCTCCTAATACCATCGATGAATGGAATACTCAGGCCGGCGGTGATTTCCGCTGGCGGCTGCCTCACCTGAATGGAATCCAGGTTTACGGTGAGTTTTATGGGGAAGACCGGCACCGGTATATTCTGTATTATCCTTACCGGTTTGCCGAGATCATGGGTGTGTATATTCCCCGTTTGACTAGGGATGGAAGCTGGGATGCTACTTTGGAAGTGCATCACACTGATCCCTGTTGGTATATGCATGGAACGTATACCGACGGCTGGGTGTTCAAAGGCAATATTATCGGGGATGCAATTGGCAATCATGCCAAAAGCTATTATGCGAAAGTGACTCACTATCAGGATAACGGTTCCCAGTTGTCTTTTAATCTGGAACAGGTGAAGATGGAGTATGAAAGCCCCGAATCGCAAAAATTTAATTCCGCCTGGGCCAATTACCGGACAAAGCTGGATCAGGATATGTTTATGGATTTGACGGCGGGAGTGTCGCATATTGATAATTTTAACTTTTTGTCCGGGGAGAATAAACGGAACTATAAAGTAGGGCTGGGGATTACGAAACGCTATTAAGCCTGGCTGTGTATCCCGGATTTTTCCATACAGAAAGGTGTGGTCCGATGCAAAAGCAGAAGATTCGTAAGGCGATTATTCCCGCGGCAGGGCTTGGCACGAGGTTTCTTCCGGCGACGAAGGCTCAGCCGAAGGAAATGCTGCCGATTGTGGATAAGCCGGCCATTCAGTTTATTATTGAGGAAGCCATTCAGTCGGGAATTGAGGAGATCTTGATTATTACCGGCCGGAACAAGCGGGCGATTGAGGACCATTTCGACCGGGCCGTGGAACTGGAGCTGACTCTGAAGCAACAGGGAAAATATGATTTGCTGGGATTGGTGCAGGAGATAGCGGATGTGACCATTCACTATATCCGGCAGAAAGAAGCGAAAGGGCTGGGACATGCTGTGCTTTGCGCCAGGCAGTTCGTGGGGGATGAGCCTTTTGCCGTACTGCTGGGCGATGATATTGTGGATGCCAAGGTGCCTTGCCTGCGGCAGCTGATGGATGTGTATGAGGACTGCGGCGGCAGTGTGCTGGGAGTACAGGAGGTTCCTCAGGACAGGGTCAGCAGTTATGGAATTGTGAAGCCCAGACCGGTAAAGGAGAATCTGTGGCAGGCGGAGGATCTGGTGGAAAAACCGGCGGTGGAGGAAGCTCCTTCCCGGCTGGCGGTTCTGGGCCGCTATATTATTGAGCCGGAGATTTTTCCCCTGCTGGAAGATACGCCGCCGGGACGGGGCGGGGAGATCCAGTTGACGGACGCACTGAGGCGGCTGGCGGCGGATAGACCGGTGTATGCTTTTTGTTTTGACGGACGAAGGTATGATATTGGCGATAAGCAGGGGTATCTGGAGGCGACGGTGGAGTATGCGCTGAAGCGGCCGGAGCTCAGGGACAAGTTTTTGCGGTATTTGCTGAAGACGGTGGGTACGCTGGCCAGTCCGGAGGCGGCAGCGGCGGCGACGGAAGACGGACCGGGGACGCCACCCCCCGTCGCTTCGCGCCACCCCCACTCTGTATAATTCGATTAGCGACACAGAGTATCATGAAAGAGCATCGGGGGAGGCTCCAGAGATCGCCGCGTCGCTATCGCTCCTCGCGATGACAGAATTCAGTGCTATGCACCAAGTACGACGTACCAAGTACCATGAGCTATGAGCTATGAGCTATGAGCTATGCGCCATGCGCCGAATCTCCGCGTTATCCGAGAGACTAATCCATAGGAGGCTGACGATGAATGTATTGATTACCGGGGGGGCCGGGTATATTGGGTCCCATACGGTGCGGGAGTTAATGAAGCGTGCTTCGGTTGTGGTGTATGACAATCTGTCCAAAGGCCACCGGGAGTCGGTGCCGGCGGGGGTGGACTTTGTTCAGGGAGATATCCGGGACAAGAAGCTGCTGACCGGGGTATTGCGGCAGTACGGCATTGAGGCGGTAGTGCATTTCGCCGCCGACAGTCTGGTCGGGGAGTCGATGCGGCAGCCGTCGAAATATTACCATAACAATGTGGCGGCAACGCTGGAACTGTTGGATGCAATGACGGAATGCGGCGTGAAAAAAGTTGTGTTTTCTTCTACGGCGGCTGTTTACGGCCAGCCGGAGATTTGGCCGATTAGCGAGGAAACGGCGACGGCGCCGACGAATGTGTATGGCCGGACGAAGCTGGTGATTGAGGGGATGCTGGCCGATTTTGCCATGGCTTACGGCCTCCGCTATGTGTCTTTGCGCTATTTTAATGCTGCCGGAGCGCTGGCAGGCGGGGCGATCGGGGAAGACCACGAGCCGGAAACTCATTTGATTCCGCTGATTCTGCAGACGGCCCTGGGGCAGCGGGATGGGATCAGCGTTTTTGGCGCAGACTATGAAACACCGGACGGGACTTGCGTCCGGGACTATGTTCATGTGACGGATCTGGCGGCGGCTCATGTGCTGGCGTTGCAGCATCTGGCAGCCGGGGGAGATTCCCGGGTATACAATCTTGGCTCGGAGACGGGATTCAGTGTCCGGCAGGTGATTGACCGGGCGAAAGCGATTACGGAAGTTGATTTTCCGGTGCGGCAGGCGGCCAGAAGGGACGGCGATCCGGCAGTGCTGGTGGCTTCGGCGGCGAAGATTCGCCGGGAATTGGGCTGGAAGCCGGTACAGAGCGATCTGTCGTCGATTCTTCGCAGTGCCTGGATTTGGCAGCAGGGACATCCGGCGGGATATAGCAGGTAAGCTTCATTTGAGATAGGGAGGTCGCAGCAATTGGAAAAGTTTAAGCGGAATGCGTTCAAGGCCTATGATATCCGGGGCAAGGTGCCGGGCGAGCTGAATGAGGCAATGGCTTACCGGATTGGCCGGGCTTATGTGGAGATTTTCAAGGTAAAGAAGGTGGCTGTGGGACGGGACATCCGGCTGTCCGGTCCGGTTCTGCGGGATGCTTTGGTTAACGGACTGACGGAGGCCGGCTGTGATGTGGTGGATATCGGCGTCTGCGGTACGGAAATGATCTATTTTACCACGGCTCATTTCAAGCTGGACGGGGGCATCATGATTACCGCCAGCCACAATCCCCAGGATTATAACGGCATGAAGCTGGTGCGGGAAGGCTCCCGGCCGATCAGTGCCGACAGCGGGCTGAAGGAGATCGAGGAACGGGTGGTGACCGGGGAGTTTCCCGCCGGGGCTGCCGGGCAGCCCCGGGGGCAGGTCACAAAACGGGACATTATGGATGAGTATATTCAGCATTTGCTGACTTATATCGATATTGACAGTCTGAAGCCTTTCAAAGTGGTGGTGAACGCCGGCAACGGCTGCGCCGGTCCGATTTTGGATCAGCTGGAACGGTTTCTGCCTTTTAAATTCATTAAACTCAATCATGAGCCGGACGGGACGTTTCCTCATGGCGTACCCAATCCCCTGCTGGTGGAAAACCGGGATGCCACGGCGAAGGTGGTGCGGGAGCAGGGAGCGGCTGCGGGAATTGCCTGGGACGGCGATTTTGACCGCTGTTTCCTGTTTGATGAACAGGGCGGCTTTATTGAAGGCTATTATCTGGTGGGATTTTTGGCTCAAGCCTTTTTGCGGAGAGCTCCCGGGTCTAAGATTATTCACGATCCCCGGCTGACCTGGAATACGATTGAGGTGGTTAAGGCAGCCGGCGGCATTCCGGTGCAGTCGAAGAGCGGCCACTCTTTTATGAAAGAAACGCTGCGGCGGGTGGATGCGGTATACGGCGGCGAGGTGTCGGCCCATCACTTTTTCCGCGATTTTTCCTAGTGCGACAGCGGCATGATTCCCTGGCTGCTGGTACTGGAGATCATGAGCCAAGGCGGCAAGCCGCTGTCGGTGCTGATGCAGGAACGGATGGCCTGTTATCCGATCAGCGGGGAAATTAATAGTACGGTGGCCAATCCGCAGGCGATAGTAGAGCAGATGGAGGAGAAATTTGCCAAGGGTGCGGTTTCCGTGGAGCATATTGACGGACTGAGTGTGGAGTTTGACACCTGGCGGTTCAATGTGCGGCTGTCCAATACGGAGCCGGTGCTGCGGCTGAATGTGGAGACGAAATGCGATCCAAAATTGCTGCAGCAGAAGACGGAGGAACTATTGGCGTTTATTCGGAGGTAGAAAAGCATTTTGCGGGATTGTTTGCGGGAGGTCAGGCGCTGAATGAATGATCAGGATTTGCGGCCGATTGTGGAGGTCAGTTATTTAAGCACGGACAACACCTGGCGGTACCGGGCTATTTTGCGGTACTGCTTTCTCCAGCATGAGCGTTTGCGCCACTATGTGTATCCGGAAGAGATTTATCAGGATTTGCGGCAAAACAGTTTTTTTGCCGAATACAGCGAGGACCAGCTGCAGCAGGATTTAAAGCAGCTGGTGGAGTGGAAGAATTTGATTCCCCGGCAGGAAACGGGACGGGTTCATACGATTGAGGACTTTAAGCGAAAAAAGTTTCGCTATCAATGTACGCCCTACACGATTGAAATTGAACGGATGGTGAATAAGCTGGCCCAGCTGGGGGGCGGCTTTGGCGGCGGTTCTCTGGAGGTTACGCTGTTTGAGCGGCTGCTATCATCGCTGGTGCGGCTGCTGGAGCAGGGAATGACTCTGGAGGCGGGGGAACTGAATCAGACGTGGGAAGATTTGTACGGCTATTTTCGCGACATGGTGCAGAATGCTTCCGATTATCTGGCGCATTTGAAAAGCGACAAGGTGGAGGAGCACATGATGACGGAGGCGTTTGTCGCGTATAAGAATGCGTTTACCCAGTATTTGCAGAATTTTATTTTGAGTATGCAGCGGACTTCTTTTAAAATCGAGGGGGCGCTGAAAAAGGCTTCGCCGGAGCTGGCAGCCGGGATCGCCGGGAGGCTGGCGGATTACCAGCTGAGCATTCCCCGGATGGAGCCCCAACCCGGACGGGAAGAGTGGCAGGAAAGCTATCAGGATAAATACCGCAGTCTGTCCGAGTGGTTTTTGGGGCGGGGAAATCATCCCAGCGAACTGATCACGCTGCAGAATGAGACGACGGAAACAATCAGGCGGATTACCCGGTTTGCCCAGCGGGTGGGGGAGAGACGGCAGGCGTTCCGCAGCCGGCGTCATGATTATCTGCATTTGGCCGGCTGGTTTGCCGGTCTGCCGGCAGTGGGGGAATGCCATCAGCTGTCGTCGCTCTTATTCGGCATTGCCCATACCCGCCATTTTTACGGCGAACCCCGGCTCAGCGAGGATATGGACAGTTTGGTGTGGGACGAAGCGCCGACAGTGGTGACGGTGACGCCGCGGGTCGCAGGCTACCGGGAGAAGAGCCGGCCGGGGGCGGTGGTTGACCGGACGGCGGAAAAGCGGGCCGCTTTGCAGGAGTATATTGCCGGTCAGCGGCAGAAGGAAGCGTTGCTTGAGGGGTTAATCTGCAATCAGCGGATTGTATTGGCCGATTTGCCGGAAGTGGATCCCTTTGTCCGCAAAACGCTGCTGGTGTGGATTACCCGCTGCATGCAAAATAAGGAGCGGCGGATTCAGACTGAGACCGGGCGAAGCATCCGGCTGCTGGACGGCGTCAGGGGCAGCCGGACTGTGCTGCGCAGTACGGACGGCGAACTGGAGATGCCGAATTATATTTTAGAATTCAGCGGTGCCCGGTAAACAGAAAAGTGTGGAGGATGTTATGGCGCAGGACAATCTGGTTTCGCTGCAGGCTGATCCGGAAGATATCAGAGAAGCAACGACGTTACTATTGGAAAATTATTGGATTCTCCGGGAGGAACAGCCGGAGCAGTATCAGCTGATCCGCCGTTATGAACCGGCGTTAAGACGGTATTTTTTTGAAAAATGCGGCTGGCGGCTGATTCAAAATCCTCAGTTCTACAAGCTGGAAAAAATTCCGGATCAGCCCCAGGCCTGGATGGGAATTGAAAGTTTTCAGCAACCCAGGGATTATTCGCTGCTGTGCTGCCTGCTGGCTTTTTTGGAAGAAAAGGCGGTAGAGGAGCAATTTTTGCTCAGTGAGCTGTGTGAAAGCATTTTGGCTTTCTATCCTCACGAGGCGGGGGACGGCGGCAGGCTGAACTGGGAAAATTATGAGCATCGCCGGTCGCTGGTCCGGGTCCTTGCCTTTGCGGCGGAAGCCGGACTGCTGCGGCTGGTGGATGGAGACAGCGAGCAGTTTGCGATGCGCCGGGAGGGGGAAGCCTTGTATGAGGTGACTCTGTTGGCGCGTTATTTTTTACGTTCCTATCCGAAAGATTTGCAGCAGTACGACAGCATGCAATCGCTGCAGGCCGCCGAGCTTTCCGACGACGAGGCTGCTACGGGGACGGGGCGCCGGAACCGGATTTACCGGCAGCTGCTGCTGACGGCGGCGTATAACGGCGACGACGCCCGGCCGGAAGATTTCGCCTATTTACGGAATATGCAGCGGCGGCTGCGGGAGGAACTGGAGAATACGACCGGTCTGCAGTTTGAACTGTACAAGGATTGCGCTATGCTGACAAGCCCGGAACGGACCGGCTGGGGCCGGCAGATTTTTCCGGCTTATCGCAGCGGGATTCATGCCGTGGTTTTGCATTTTGCGGCACTGTACCGCCGGCAGCGGCAGAAAAAAGAGGCGCCGGACAGTCTGAGCGCCGTGGAATTCGAGGGTTTGGCGGCGGAATGCCGCCGGGAGTATGGGTCGGGCTGGACGAAGGAATACCGGGAGCTGCCGCTGGGCAGACTGGCTGCCACTGTGCTGGCGGAGCTGGTGGAGTGGAATATGGCGGTAACCGACAGGGAAACCGGACTGATTCAATTCCGACCGGCGCTGGGACGGCTGCAGGGGCAGTATCCGACGGATTATCAGGGCAAGAGCCGGGAGGGGAAAAGCAGATGAGGAACAAATGGCAGATGAACCGGGCCGGTGTGCTGAATTACTGGTATTATGATGAGGAAGAATTTGATTTTGCCGATGGACGGCTGCTGCTGCGAGGCAGCAACGGATCGGGAAAATCGGTGACGATGCAAAGCTTGATTACGGTGCTGCTTGACGGGGTCAAGAGTCCGGACCGTTTGGACAGCTTTGGTTCCCGTTCCCGGCGGATGGAGGATTATCTGCTGGGGGAAAAGGAAATCGTCAACCGGGATGAGCGTACCGGCTATCTGTATCTGGAGTACAAGCGGCAGCAGACGGATCAATATGTGACCACCGGTATCGGTCTTCACGCCCGGCGCGGCGGCACCGTTGATTTTTGGGGCTTTGTCATTACCGACAACCGGCGTATCGGCCGGGATTTCTGGCTGTATAAGCGGGAGATGAATCCGGAAGACGGCTCCCCCCAGCGCATCCCTTTTACCCGGGCCGAGCTGGAACGGGCCGTCGGCTCCGGCGGACAGGTGGTGCGGTCGCAGAAGGACTATATGGAACTGGTGAACCGGCATGTATTCGGGTTCGAGAATTTGGAGCAGTATCAGGAACTGATGAAGCTTCTCATTCAGCTGCGCAGTCCGAAATTGTCTAAGGATTTTAAGCCCAGTGTTATTTATGAAATTTTAAATGAATCGCTGCCGTCTTTGTCGGATGAAGAATTGCGTCCGTTGTCGGATACGATTGAAAGCATGGAGCGGATCAAGCTTCAGATCGAGCAAATGGAACGGGATCGCCAGGCTTTGAACCGGTTGTGCCGCCAGTATGACGGATATAACGAGTATGTGCTGGCGGAAAAGGCGGACTTGGCGCAAAAAGCCGAACGGCGGCACAGCCGGCTGGAACGGGAGGGCAAAGAACTGGCGGAAGGACTAGCGGAAGCAGCCGGACTGCTGACGGAACAGCGGCGGAGTCAGGCGGAGCTGGAACGGGAGCTGGCAGTTCTGGAAGTGGAAAAGGCGGAACTGGAGAAGCATGATGTATTTCAGGTGGAGCAGCAAAAGCAGGCCAAGGAACAGCAGCTGATCCAGCTGGAGGGTGAGCAGAAAAACCGGGAAGAGAAATTGGCGGAGCGGCAAAAGGGAGAGCGGGAAGAACGGCAGCTGGTTTTGGAATATGAAGGACAGCGGGAAACCTTCCGGCAGGGAATGGAAGAACAGCTGGAAGACATGGCTGCTTTGGCGGCGGAAGCTGATTTCAGCGATCATGAGTTGTTGGCGCGGGATTTTGCCGTTCAGCCGGCAAAGGTTTCTTTCGGGGGATGGCGGCAAAATTCCCAATCCCATGTAGCAAGGCTGGAAGCGGGGCTGCAGGTGCTGCGTCGGCAGCGGGAAGCCCGGCTGCGCCGCGACCGGATTGAACAGGAACTGGGGGAGGAACGGCGACTGCTCGACGAATACCGGGGCGAACATCGTAAGCTGGAGCAGCGGTTTCTGGAGGTCCGGGAGCAGCTGTTGGCCGATGTGTACAGCTGGCAGCAGCGTTATGACGCTGATTTGCCGCTGGAGAAGGAAGAACTGCGGCAGATTGCCCAGGGCATTCAGGGATTGTATGAAGGACGGCTGTGGAGCGATGTGCAGGCGCCGCTGGATACAGCTTACGGGCGGCAGGTCGACCGGCTGAACCAGGAACTGGGTTTAAACGGAGCCCGGCTGCGCCAGCTGGAGGAACAGGAACAGGGTCTGCAGCAGGAACTGCAATCCTGGCGGGATCAGCGGGATCCGGAGCCGGAGCGGCTGCCGGATGTGGAGGCGACCCGCCGGCTGCTGACGGAAAAACAGGTCCCTTTCGTGCCTTTTTATGCGGCTGTCGAATTTGATTCCAGGGTGACGCCGGCCATGCGGGAGCGTCTGGAAGCGGCACTGACCGATATGGGGCTGCTGGATGCTTTGATTGTTCCGGCCGGCCGGCTGCCGGAACTTTCCGGACTGGAGGCTTACGGTTCGGTGTTTTATCCGGATCCCCAGATTATGACTGCCACGCTGGCGGATTATCTGCAGCCGACTCCGCCGGTAGACGGGAAGGTGTCGGCGGCGGATATTGATGAGGTTCTGCGGAGCATTTTGATTGACGACTGCCGGCCGGGGACAGGGCCGGCGGCGAATGGCAGCAGCCAGCCGGTGCTTTCGGCTGACAGCGGCGATTACCGGTTGAACCTCGTCAGCGGTCGGGCGTCCCGCCGCCAGTCGGCGGTCTATATCGGCAGGCAGGCCCGTCAGGAATACCGGCGCCGGCAGATGGCTGAGCTGGAGGAAAAGCTACGGGAAACGGCGCTGGCTGTGGAAGAGGTTCATGGGAAAATGCAGCTGCTGCGAAGCCGTCAGGAGAAAAATCGCCAGGCCAGGGAAGACTTTCCGGCAGAAACGGAAATCCGGGAGATTTTTCATAACAAGCAGGCGGTGACCGCGAATATTGTCCGGCAGGAACAGCGGGTCAATGTAGTGGACGGGCGGCTGCGGGAAGTTACCGGTGAAGTGCTGTCTTTGCGGCAGGAGTGGCAGAAGGTCAGCGACGGGCTGAAGCTGCCGGCGGATGAATCCGGTTATGAAGGCGCGGTGTCGGTGATGCGGCAGTATCAGCAGAGTCTCCATGAGCTGGAATTGAGCCGGCAGGGATTTTTGAACAGCAGCGATAATGCCCGGCAATGCGGCCGACGGCTGGCGGATTTGTCCGCCGAGGTGGACGGATTGAAAGGCGAACTGCTGGTGCAGGAAGGCCGGCTGCAGACGATCCGGCTGGAAATTGACCGGCTGGAAAGCCGGATGCGGGAGATGGGAGCGGAAGAACTGCGGGAGCGTGTTCGGTTTGTGGCCAAACGGCTGAAGGAAATACCGGCAGCGGTCAAAGAACTGATTGCCGCTGCTGCCAAACTGGAAGGCGATATTCGCCTCCAGGAAAGCCGCAAGCTGGAAGTGGCGGCTAAGACTCAGTTTGTCGGACAGCTGATTGTCTGCTGGCAGCAGCTGCTGAAGCAGGAATTGCAGCTGGGTTTGGTTTATCCGCCGGACGAGACGACTGACAGCGGCGGGATCCTTCGCGACAAGGGCGGCTGGCTGAAGCCTGACAAACCGGACCGCATCAGCCTGACGGATCGGATCAGCAAAAGCTTTGCGGTGGAAAATAATGTGCTGATGGAATACCGGATGCAGCTGGAGCCGCTGACTGTTGAAATTAAGGCTGTACCGGTTTTGCCGGAAAATAGGGAGGAAGACGACGGACTGGCCGCCGATCTGGAAAAGCTGCGGGAGAAATCGCATCGTCTGGTGATTACTCTGGATTACGACGGACGGCGGCAGAATCCTTATCAACTGCAGCAGGTTTTGAACCGGCAAATTGAGGAGCAAAAGGCGATTTTGTCCGATAAGGACAAGGAATTGTATGAAGAAGTGATTATGAACAGTATCGGCCGGATTATCAGCCGCCGCATCCGTTCGGCTCAGCAATGGGTAGAGAAAATGAACAAACTGATGCAGCAGCGGGACAATTCCAGCGGATTGAAGTTTAAACTGGAGTGGAAAGCGCGGACCGCGGACCGGGATGAGGAACTGGATACGCAGGATTTGGTGCGGCTGCTGCATGCCGATCCGGCGGTTCTAAAGGAAGAGGATTTAGCGAAAATGGTGAGCCACTTTCAGTCCCGCATCCAGCAGGCCAAGCAGGCCAGCGAAGGAGCAGCCGGGGAAGCCGAGGCCACTTTTCAGCAGGCCGTCCGGCAGCTGCTGGATTATCGCCTCTGGTTCCAATTTAAGCTGCAGTATACCCAGGTAAATTTGAACTGGCGGGAACTGAGCGATAAGGTATTTTTCAAGTTCAGCGGCGGTGAAAAAGCCATGGCCATGTATATTCCCCTATTTTCAGCCGCTTATTCCCGTTATCAGGAGGCCGGTCCGGACGCGCCGTATATTATTACTTTGGATGAAGCCTTTGCCGGGGTGGATGAAAACAATATCCGGGATACTTTTGCCTTAGTGGAGCAGTTAGGGTTTAATTATATTATGAATTCCCAGGCGTTGTGGGGAGATTATGATGTGGTGCCGTCTTTGGCGGTTTGCGAGCTGATTCGCCCCCAGAATGCGCCTTATGTTACGGTGGTGCGGTATCACTGGAACGGGTCGGTGCGGACACTGCAGGCAGCCGGCGAGGCGGAACAGGCTGCTTCTTCGGTGGTGGCCGCCGCCCGGCAGGGGGAACAATGAGCGGAAAGAAGCCGCAGGACCTACTGCTGGCCGAGGCGGCGGACTACTTTCATTCCCATTCCGGCCTGGAGCGCCTCCTGGCCGGAATGACGGAAAAGTACCGTACGCTGGGCCGGCTGGCGGGAGTCGTGGTATTGACCGGAGTCAGCAGGGAAGAAAAGACAGCTTTGGAGTCTTTTTTTCGCCGGGTGCTGCCGGCAGGCAGTCTGCGGATTTCCGCCGAAAAGTTTAAAACCGCCTTGGCGGAAACCCGGTTCGGCGGTTTGGACCCCTTGGCGGTACTGGCGGCCTGGCAGGGAGAACCCCTTGTCAGCCGCCGGGAGAAGCAGGAGCAGGCAGAGAGCCGGCGGCGCCGGGCGTTGACAGCATTGTTGGCTAAGTTTTCTCAGCCTTTTTGCCAGGCTTGGCTGAAAGGGGCGCTGGACCGGGAAGAAGGTACAAGACGGGTGCAGACGGCCTTTCGCCGCGATCCCCGTCGGTTTATGGAGAATATGTCAGTGGCGCTGCGGGCTATGGCCGGGTTGCCGGAAGAATATCGGCGGCTGCCGGTATTTTCCCGGGAAATATGCGGCAATCCCCACGGCCTGGATATTGACGGTGAGGCCGGGAAACTGCTGTTGGAAGGACTGGCATATATCCGCCGGTCAAGGCAGGAAGAGTGCGACAGCTCCTTTTGCACCGGCGACGGCGGCGAATCGCCGGAGAGACTGTCGGCTATTGAAGTAATTACGGAACTGTTGTATCATTTTCGGCTGCTGAGGGATGATTTGCTGAATTTTGTGACTTGCATCGGTTTGGCCGCTGATGACCGGCGGGGAGAGATCGTCTACTGGCGCCGGGCGGTTCAGGCCGGTGCGCCGCTGAATCTGCCCCTGCGGGAGGTAGTGCGGGCGGTAAAAATTTATCCGGCGGCAGCCGGGCGAGAGAACGATGCTGGTTATGAGGTGCTGGTGGTGGAAAATTCCGGAGTATTTTCGGCCCTGCTGGATGAAAAAGGCGGGGACGGCAGCTGGGGGGGAAAACCGCTGGTTTGTCTCCACGGTCAGCCGAAGCTGGCTTCCTGGGCTCTGCTGGATCGTCTTGCCGGCAGCGGTGCGCTGCTGCGCTATGCCGGCGATTTTGATCCGGAAGGGCTGCAGATTGCCCAGAAATTACTGCGGCGGTATGCCGGCCGGGCCGGTCTTTGGCGCATGACGGCGGCGGATTACCGGGAGGCCGGTCCGTCTGAACCCATCGGCCGGGGCCGGCTGAACAAATTACGGTCTGTTGTCCTGCCGGAACTGGCGCCGCTGTGTCAGCTGATGGAGCAGACGGGCCTGGCGGCTTATCAGGAGGGATTGCTGGCAAAGCTGGCCGCGGATATAGAACTTTAAAAATAGGTGCAGATGGGAGCGACTGACATGACAAAACAGAGTAATTTCCTTAAACTGGAGTCTGGTTTTTGTTTTGACTATACCAACCTGTTTGGCGAGCAAAAAGTGACGGCCGGGGATGTTAACGAGCTGGCCGGCCGGCTGGAACAGGCTCATCAGGCAGTCTGCCGGATGCGGGATACAGGTGAGGTCAGGGGGCATCGGTCGAAAGACGGTACGGCGGAAAAAGTGCTGTTTACTCAGTTGCCTTATATTGCCGACGGACAGTTGAATTCCCCGGCTTCCCTGGAACGGCTGAAGAATTTCGGTCGCTCCCTGCGCTGCCGGGCGGATGCGGTGGTGTCTTTTGGTATCGGCGGGTCCTATTTGGGCAATAAGGTTTTATTTGATGTTCACTGCGGTGAGTTTTGGAACAGTAAGACGGCTGAGGAACGGGACGGCTATCCTAAGCTGTATTTCAGCGGCAATAATATTGATCCTCGGCGGACGGGGGATTTGGTGGAGCAATTGGTGCGGGAAGCGAAGAGAAAGGACAACACACCCCACCCGGCAGGTACCCCTCTTGCTAGAGTGGATTGTAAACAGCCTTATAAGGTTACTTTGATTGTGATTTCCAAATCCGGGTCGACATTGGATACGATGTCGAATTTTCTGGTGGTGTATGATGCGCTGCAAAAGCAGGCGCCGCTGATTGAAGTCGAGGTTGCGGCGGTGACGGATCCGGCGGCGGGGGAAAAGGCGACGCTGCTAAAAAAATTGGCTGGCGAGCAGGGATGGCGGACTTTCAGCGTGCCGGACGGCGTCGGCGGGCGGTTCAGTATATTTTCCGAAGTGGGGCTGATTACGGCGGCTTGCATCGGCTTTGACATGGACGGCTTTTTGGCCGGAGCCCGGAATATGGATGAAGTCTGTCAGACCGGGGATGTGTGGCGCAATCCGGCGATGCTGAATGCGGCGCTGAAATATCTGGCAGCGGCCAAGTACGGGCGGAATATTGAGGTATTTATGCCTTATGGTGATTATCTGAAGTCAGTGGCTGAGTGGTATGTCCAGCTGCTGGCGGAATCTCTGGGAAAGCGAACCGATCGTGAGGGCAGGGACGTGTTTTACGGCCGGACGCCGATTGTGGCGGTCGGGACAACGGATATGCATGCTCAGACCCAGCAGCATCAGGACGGCAAGCGAGATAAAGTGGTGCAGTTTGTCAGGGTGGCACAGTGGGAAAAAGACCCGGTGATTCCCAATTTGTATCCCCGGGTGGAGAAACTGGCCGATATGGCGGGAATTACTCTGGGTCAGGCACTGGAAGTCGCCCGGGAAGCCAACGCCGGGGCGCTGGCGGGCGACGGACGGTTTAACGCCGTGTTTACACTGCCGCAGCTTACGGCTTATCATCTGGGAGAATTGCTGTATCTGCTGGCACTGTCGGTGGCTTACGAAGGGGAACTTGCCAATGTGGATGCTTTCGACCAACCGGGAGTGGAGGCCTATAAGCGGCTGATGGGGCCAAGACTGAGAGCGCTAAAGAGTTAAGACGAAAAGGCGGACAAGGAGACACACCCCGCCCTGCGGACGATTTGCCTGTTCTGTATAATTCGGCTAACGAAACCAAAAGATGGTTTCGAGTCTTATCTATTTTTCTAATGGGGAATAGGCGGTCTTAAAATCCCCTCTAAAAAGAGGGGTGGCGCGTTAGCGACGGGGTGTGTACAGCGTGAGTTCTGCGATTTTTTCTACATTCCGAGCATAATAATTCGCTTTGCATAACTCGACTTAGCGGGAGCATATAAAATATAAATTTGAGTGTACCAAAAAAATCCTGTCAGCCAGTGACAGGATTTTTACATAAGATGTAGAAAAAGTTACTCTACGGTAGAAATAAATGACAATGGAGTTATTGTTATGAAGATAGCCGAATACTGGGACAAGTTTACATCGCGGGAAAGACGGCTGATTCTTCTTGGGGTCGGAGTTGCAGCCATTGTGGGAATTTACGGCTTATGGAATTCCCGTGTGGCTGTGGCGCCGATGCCGCCGATGATGCCTGTCCGCGCTGATGGCGGCGCAGCGGTTAGCCAGCCGGCGATGCCTCAGGGGTATTCGCCGCCGCTTCAGGGAAACGGTGAGTTGAGAGATCCTTTTGCTATCCCGCCGGGGTATCAGGACAAAGAGCAATCTGCCAATACAGCTGCTTTGGGCGGATCGGCTGCTAAGGCGGAAAATCGTTTTTCCGGTTCTTCGGCTGCTGCCAGCCGGAGAACTGCCGACTCTTCCACGGCTAAACAGCAGGCTGCGCTGCCGGTGCTGACCGGTGTCGGCGGGGCGGATAACCGGCGGGTGGCGCTGATCCAGTATGGCGGCAGGGCCCAGCCTTATGAGACCGGAGAAATGATTGGTTCCAGCTATCAATTATTGGCCGTTTATGATAGTTCCGCTACATTATGGGGACCGAACGGAAAACTTGTACTGACGTTGGGAAGGTGATAGTAATGCATGGCAGAAAGCTATCTGTTTCGCTGCTGCTTGTATTGGTGATGCTGTGTGTTGCCCCCCCGGCAGCCTGGGCGGCCAATCCGCTGGTAAGCTTGAATGTGGTGGACGAGGATATCGGTCCGGTGCTGCATACTTTAGCCAGACTCGGCGGCATGAATGTGGTGATTGATGAATCGGTATCCGGCAAGGTAACGCTTGAATTGAACAATATTCCCTTTGAAACGGCTATGGATATCGTGACTAAAATTAAAGGCCTCAGTTATCAAAAAATCGGCAATGTCGTTGTGGTGGGGCCGGCGGAGAAAATGAATAAAGGATTCGGCGATATTCATATATTCAAAATTCAGTATGCCAATGCGGCCGATGCGGCCAGCTTAATCAGTGTAGCGCTGAAGGACAGTCAGACAGCTTCTTCCCAGCCGTCGGGTCAGTCTGCCCAGGGACAGCAGCAGGGGCAGAATTCTCAGTCCCAGCAGGGACAAAATATCAGCACCCGGATCCGGGTGGATGATGTGACCAATTCCATTGTCTTTATCGGCTCTCCCGGGGAAGTGGAGCAAATCCGGAAAATTTTGCTGGAAATCGATGTTCCCTGTCAGCAGGTATCCCTGGAGGCGGAAGTGCTGTCGCTGAATAAAACGGCTACTAAGGACCTGGGAATAGACTGGACCTGGACATCTACCAGTACCCGCTCCACCGATACGTCGTCCGACAACTCTTCCAGTAGTTCTTCCAACAATTCCTCCAATATTCAAACAAGTTTCGGGCGGACTTTTAATTACCAGGCAACGGTAAAAGCGTTGATAACCCATGGCGATGCTACCGTACTGTCCAAACCGAAAATTACTACTATCAACGGTAAGGAAGCTATCATCAATATTGGCGACGAAGTGCCGATCGCTTCCACTACGACTTCCAATAATATCACCACGACTTCTTATACCTATCGAACAGCAGGCATTATTTTAAAGTACACTCCCCGGATCAGTGCCGACGGCGATATTACGGCTGTTGTCCATACGGAAGTCAGTGCGCCGGTTTATGTGACGGATTTAAAGGCTTATAAGTTTACCAACCGCTCGGCGGATACCCAGGTGCGGCTGAAAGACGGTGAAACCATGGTAATTGGCGGCCTGATTGGTAAAGATGAATCCGATTCCGTCAGTAAGATTCCTTTTTTAGCGAATTTGCCTTTAGTGGGTAAATTATTTCAAAGCCATGATAAATCCAAGAACGAAACTGAAGTCGTTATCTTTTTAACGGCCCGGATTGTGAAATAACCAAGGAGGTGAAAAGTCGTGCCGATTAAAATACTGATTGCAGACGATCACGCGCTGCTGCGTGAGGGAATTAAAAATGTATTGGAACTGGAACACGACTTTATTGTGATCGGGGAGGCGGCAGACGGGGAGGAAACTCTGCAGAAAGTCGCCGAATTGGATCCGGATGTGCTTTTGCTTGATATTAATATGCCGCATTACAATGGGCTGGAGGTTATTAAAAAGCTGCAAAGCACCCGGCCGGATACGAAGGTAATTGTTCTTACGATTCATGATGACGAAAGCTATGTACTGGAAGTCGTCAAGTCCGGTGCTGTCGGCTATCTTCTGAAAGATATTGAGCCGGGGATGCTGGTTAAGGCCATTCGCAAGGTATATGAAGGCGAGTCATTTATTTACCCGACGCTGGCTACAAAATTGTTTGGTGAGCTTAACCGCCAGGAAGAGAAAAAACAGGAAAAAACTAAATTGCAGGAACGCCGGAAAGAAGACCGGCTGACTTACCGGGAGATTGAGGTGCTGGAGCTGATTTGCCAGGGAATGAGCAATCAGGCCATTGCCGAGAAATTATTTTTAAGCGAGAAAACAGTCAAGAATCATCTTACGAATATTTTTCGCAAAATTAATGTCGCCGATCGCACCCAGGCAGTGTTGTACGCGCTGAAAAATAAGATTGTGGAACTGGGATAGGGGAGAGGACGGCGCGGGGATCGAAGGACTTTGCGCGGTCCACCGGAGTGTCATTGCGAGCGGCAGCGAAGCAATCTCCTTGCTGCTAATGCTAAAATTTTTTGTCAGCGAAACCGTCCCCGGTGATATTTGGTAAAATCCCCTCTAGAAAGATAAGTGAGACTCGAAACCACGCCTTTTGGTTTCGTCAGCCGAACTTATGCAAAGCTAGAAAAGATGCGAAACTCTGCTTTTTGAGTTTCGCTAGTCGAATTATGCAATGAATTCGTAACATCTAGCTATATTATCGCATATAGTATCCTATCCCAGGCAAAGGGGGTAGGATATTTTGTGCTTTTCCTATATGGCCAGTGTGGTTATGGTAGCGTTGGCGCTTTATGGGGCCTGGCTGCTGGTCCGGGATGTATGGGAATTGTTTCTGGCACCGGAATTGATGCCGCTGCCCAGCGTCAGTTTTCTCATTGGTGTACGGAACGGGGAGCAGGAGATCGAAGACTTAATCCGTTATTTAGGACGGGAAATAGAGGCCGCCGGCCTGGCTTGCGATGTGGTCGTGGTTGATTATGATTCGGAGGATCTTACGCCGCTGATTTTAACCCGACTGGCTGAGCAGCTGCCTTTTTTGCAGTTGTTTCGACTAAGCGGCGGCCACCGGACTTTAGCCGACGGACTGCCCTTGTGCCGGGGAGAAGTCATTCATGTCTTGGAACTGGGGACTCGTCTCAGTGCCGAACAATTTAGGGCGGCGGTGCGCAGACTGCTGCGGCAGGATCAGCGGGAAGCGGCCTTGCTCCGGGAATAGAGAATAGGATCAATTTAGGTGTCGGGTTTAGAAAGGAAAGTTTGTAATTAATAAAAATCTTTTAGCCAAGGGCCATGAGCTATGAGCCAAGTGCCGAAAAGACTTGCTAGCGGCGGTTCTTACTGGCAAGAAAATGGCAGGCAATATCAATTAGTTTGTGGATCAGAGGGATAAGTTCCCCGTAATCGGCCTGACTTTCCCGCAGGGTGATACCGGTGGGAGCGGGGGTATCGGAAATCGCCAGGCGGGCGTGCTGCAGCTGCCTGATGACAGTTGCTCTTGCCCAGAGAACGGGAATCTCGGTACCTCCGGCTAACGTAATGGCCGATTGAAACGGCGGGTTGCTACATTTTTGCACATTGTTTACCGCATGATAATTAACATAACCGGTGCTGGTATCGCCGGCAATGCGCGGCCTTCGCACTTTGACCGGACAAAGGACAAGTCCGGGAGATAAGGGCAGCGGTGTTAGAATTACCCGCTGGGTGGTCCGGGTGACATGCTGTTTTAAAGCGATAAGATCGGTAGACCGGCTCAGGGCAATACGGCGAATAACGGTGTGTACTTTTGTGGCGTTGGTGCGGCTTTGGCCATCGGTTGTAATAATGGTGGTGGCGTCGCCGGTGGAAGAGTAGCAGGGCAGAATGGCGGCAATAGAATCCGGTGCAGGGATTTGTTCGGACATAATATTTGGCAGTCTCCTTTCAAAGTTGTAAATGCAAGAACAATGCAGAACATATGTTTGATATATTATCTATATAGTAACAAAATTTCCTGCTAATGGCAATAGAAAAATGAGAACGGATTTGGCGATGGGCAGAAAACCAAGGCGCATGGCTCATGGCTCATGGCTCATAGCGCATGGCTTATAGCGCATGGCTCATAGCCAAGTATTAGCACAGAATACCCTATTACTCTGTCATCGCGAGGCGTCAGCCGCGGCGATCTCAAAGGAGGAAAGAGGCGATAGAGGCCGGGAGATTGCTTCGCTGCCGCTCGCAATTACAAATCCAAGTCCTCAGTCCCCAGTCCCCAGTGCCAGGTGCCAAGTTCCAAGTCCCAAGTCCCCAGTTCCAAGTTCCAAGTGCCAGTCTCTGCGCTTCGATTTGCGGATGATTTTGCCGGAAGGTATAATATTGTCAGAATGTTGATGGGAAATATCGAGGTGAAAATATGGGAGTTTTACGGATTGACGGCTTGACGAAAGCTTTTGGGATAGAAACATTATTTTCCAATGTGAGTTTTGAACTTCGGCGGGGCGATAAAGTGGGACTGATCGGCGGCAATGGCGCTGGCAAGACGACGCTGCTGAAGTGCTTGCTGGGAATGGAGCGGACGGACGGCGGTCAGGTGGCTATGCCGGCAGGGGAGACCATCGGTTATGTGGAGCAGGATGCCGGGCTGGGCCGGGGGACCCTGTATGAGGAACTTTGCAGTGCTTATCAGGATGTAATCAATTGGCAGAAACAAATGCGGCAGCTGGAAAAGACAATTGCCGCCGAGCAGGATGAAACGGTGCTGGCCGAACTGATGAAAGAATACGGCAGGCTGGTGGAAAATTTTGAAAGGGGCGGCGGGTACGAATATGAGAATAGCGTACGCCGGGTCGCTTTTGGGCTGGGCTTTACCGATGAGGACTTCAGCCGGGATTTAGACACGTTTTCCGGCGGACAAAAGACGCGGATTTGTTTGGCCAGGGCATTGATACGCCAACCGGATTTTTTATTTCTCGATGAGCCGACGAATCATCTGGATATCAGCATGGTGGAATGGCTGGAGGATTTTCTTGCCGGTTATCCGGGGGGAGTCTTGATTATTTCTCATGACCGTTATTTTTTGGACAAGGTAGCCGGACGGATACTGGAGCTGGAAGGCGGCACAGTGACTTGCTACGCCGGCAACTATAGCGATTATTTGGGGCAGAAGGCCGAGCGGCTGGCAGCCATGGAAAACGCTTATGAGAAGCAGCAGGCTTTTATTGCAAAAACCGAGGCTTTTGTTGACCGCTACCGGGCCGGGGTGAAATCCAAGCAGGCCAGGGGGCGGGAGAAACGGCTGGGGCGGATGGAACGGATCGTGCTGCCGGCTGCCGGTGCCCGGTTTGATTATTTTGCCTTTAATCCGCCGGGGGAATGTGCCGAGCGGGTGGCCGAGCTGGAGGAGGTTTCGGCCGCTTATGGTCAGCGGATTATTTTTGAACATCTTTCCCTGTTGATCCGGAAGGGCGACGGGGTGGCTCTCATCGGACCGAACGGAGCCGGCAAGACGACGCTGCTGAAACTGCTGACCGGAGATTTGCCGCCGACAGCCGGTCGGGTAAAACTGGGCAGCCGGGTGAAGGTAGGTTACTTTTCTCAGGAGCATGAAGGCCTGAATCCCGGCAATCGCATCCTGGATGAACTGAATCAGGAATTCGGCTTAAGCGAGGAGCGATCCCGGCATTATTTAGGGGCCTTTTTGTTCCGGGGGGATGATGTGCTCAAGTTGATCGGCGATTTAAGCGGCGGGGAAAAAGCCCGCCTGGCTTTGCTTAAGCTGATGCTGACCGGAGCAAATTTTATCATTCTGGATGAACCGACCAATCATTTGGACATTCCCGCCAAGGAAGCGGTGGAAGAAGCCATTATGAGTTTCCCCGGCACTTTTTTAACCGTGTCTCATGACCGGTATTTTTTGGACAAGGTGGCCAACTGCGTGCTGGAGCTTTCAGCGGGAAAACTGGTGGAATACACCGGCAACTACAGCTACTATCGGGAGAAAAAGCTGGCAGAGGGAAAAGCGGCAGCTGCCGTGAAAGAGGCCGCACCCCACACCGCGGCCGGAGGAAAGAAGTCTCAGCAGCAGCGGCAGCCTCGCAGGCAGGATACGGAGCGGCGGCAGAAAAAGCTGGAGGGAGAAATCGCCTGCTTTGAGGCGGAGGTCGCCGAACTGGAACGGCGGCTCAATGATCCGGCCAGCCACACAGATCCCTCCGCCAGCTGGGAACTGGCAGAGGAGTACCGGCAGCGCCAGGCCGAGCTGTCGGAGAAGTATGATGAGTGGATGGCGCTGGGAGAAGAGGAGTGACGGGGCGCATAGCAGGGGGATAGGGACGAAAGAATGGGACTTGGGACTTGGGACTTGGAATTCAGTTCCCATTACTAAGTTCCAAGTTCCGCTTTTTCTGTCCCTAGCTTCTCCTGCTTGTCAGCGCGAGGAGCGATAGCGACGCGGCGATCTGTGGAGCCTCCCAGATGCTCTTTCACGCTACTCTATGTAATTCTTTCATGCTCGTTGCGAGAGATAGCGAAGTAAGCTAACGCTTTTTTGTCAATCATTACCTTGATGTCACCCACGGCTATCATCGCCTCGCGATGACAACCCATCCTGCAGCCAGCAGCTCACAGTCCGCAGCTTATGGCTCACGGCCAATAACCAGTAGTTTTAGCCGACTAACGTGATGAGTCACGCTGAGCCGGCTTTTGTTTTTCCTTTTTTGGCATGGTACAGTACAACCAGCGCGAATATCGAGGGACCGGTTCCTCACAACAGGTGAGGGAAAATGGAATTAGTGGATTTAGTACAGCAAGCGCAGGCGGGGGATGAAGCTGCATTTACCACCATTTGCCGTCGGTTCGAAGGACTGGTTAAAAAGCAGGCTCGTCAGCCCCATTTGCGGACTATTGCCGAAGATGCGGAGGCGGAAGCCTGGCTGGCGGTGGTTCAGGCGGTTAAGACATACCGGCCGTCAGTGGGAGTGCCGGTGGCCGGATATATTGAAAGCAAGATAAAATACGCCTTGTGGAATCTGTTTAAGTGTCAGCGGCGGAACTGGCAGCGGGAAGTGCTGTTATCCGACAGGGAGGATCGGAAAGAAGGCGGACTGAGTCTGGAACTGATACCGGATTCCCGGAATGTAGCGCAGGAAGCGGAGAATCACTGGCTTGAACGGGAAATGCGTCAGGCCATTGAGGAACTGCCGGTGCGTCAGCGGCAGGTTGTGGTGCTGGCGCTGCTGGGCGACAGCAGTCTTACCGCCCTGGCCCGGCAGCTGGATGTTACGGTACAGGCGGTACACAATTTGAAACAGCGGGGCTTGACCCGTTTAAAACGGCGGTTCAGCGGAATGTATGAGAGTGAAAGGGGGTGAGACAATGGCAGTAAATAAAGTAGCCCAAAGCACCCGGCTGGTTGTGAAAGTGCAGACTGGAACAAATGCCGCAGGTAATCCGGTTTATCGTCAGCGCAGCTTTACCAATACTAAAGCCAGTGCCGCCGACAGCGACGTGTACGCCATCGGCCAGGGCCTGGGCAGTCTGCAGAAGTACCCGGTAATCAGCATTTCCCGTTTGGACGAAAACACTCTGGTGAATCAGTAAGAAAGGAATAATTGGCAGGAAAGGAGGAATCTGATATGGTAAAAACACTGGAATTGGTTTTCCGCAACCAAAGCGGCAAAGAAGTGACGATCAACCTGGCCGACCCCCGGGATGACGTTACCCAGGCTCAGGCAAAAACCGTGATGCAGGATATCCTGACAAAGAATGTTTTTAGCACCAAAGGCGGCGATCTGGCACAAATCGTCGACGCCCGCGTTCGCACCCGCGAAGCAGTATCCCTGGCGTAAAGGGGCTGTGAGCCTAGGGCGATGAGCCATGGGCTATTGGTTAGGCGCTTTCTCAGAGTTGTCATTTGCGAGGCGTCAGCCGCGGCGATCTCAAAACGGCAAGCGGCAGCCTGGAACCGGGAGATTGCTTCGCTGCGGCTCGCAATGACAGAATTTAGAGCCGAATGCCTTAAGCCAACAGCCAATCGCCCCCAAAAGGAGGTAACCGCTATGGATCAATTGCTTGGTTATGCGGCCAATTATGGTTTTCCCATGATGATTTCCGTATACTTACTGGTACGCATCGAAGGGAAGCTGGAACAGCTGGCTGCCAGTATCAATGAACTGAGCAAAGTAATAGCTGAAAAATTGTAACGAAGAAAGCATCAGAGCCTGTGTCAGGTTCTGATGCTTTTCTGTTTAGGACTATAATATTTTATTCCTTTCGCCAAGTACTAACTATCAACTGCCAAGTGCCATGAGCTATGAGCTATGAGCTATGAGCTATGAGCTATGAGCTATGAGCCATGAGCCATGAGCCAAAAAACGCGCTAGCGGCTTGTCTTATCTTTTGTGTCCAGTTGTTCCAGGGCCTGGGCTAGCTGATCCGGGCAGGACGTGTCCTTTAGACCGCAGCAAATGCCTCGCAGCCGTTTGATGACTTCCGGGACAGGCATGCCTTCCACTAGTCGGCTGATGCCCTGTAAATTACCGGGGCAGCCGGAAATAAAGGTCACGTTTTTGACCATTCCGTTGTCAATTTCGAATTTGATTTCTTTGGAGCAAACGCCGGAAGTCGTGTAATGATTCATGTTGGGTTATCCTTTCTTGAGGTAAATGGAAAACTTTATTACTATTCGACAATCTTTGCATTTTTCCTGTTGGCACGGGCGGGAAGGGAGACAGACGGACACACCCCGCCCTTCGTGCCATTCCCCTCTTTTTAGAGGGGAATGGCACGACTTGAATCCTGGATTCCCGGAAATACATAACGAGGTGGCTTCAACCCCTTGTCATTGCTAAAAACTGGCATCGTTATGTATTTTTTACTCATAACGATGTACTTGCTATATCAAAATACCGGAAAGTCTTGACTTTGCCGAACATTTTAGAAAACTTCGATATGAGTAAGCGGGAATCCAGGTTGAATCCCCTCTAGAAAGATAGATGAGACTCGAAACCGCGCCTTTCGGTTTCGTTAGTCGAATTATACAGAGTGGGGGTGGCGCGTAGCGACGGGGTGTGTAAATCTCTGCCCGCTTTGCAGGATTTACGTCTGCCTTTTACGAATAATGGAATGATAACAAGCGCCGCTCTTGGTGGTGGTTGTAAAGGAGTGGCAGTGAATGGAACGGTTAGAAGGAACGGTGGAAACAATTACCTTTCAAAACGAAGACGGCAGTTTTACGGTTTTTAAACTGAAGCCTTCGCAAGAATGCGGCCCGGTGGCGGTAGTGGGCAATATGCCGGCGCCGCTGGTGGGGGAGCAGCTGGAGTTAAACGGCGACTGGGTAGAGCACGCCCGCTTCGGCCGGCAGTTTAAGGCTGTATCCTGCCGGCGGATTGCTCCCACCAGCCTGAAAGGCATCGAGCGATTTTTAGCTTCCGGGATTATCAAAGGAATTGGGCCGGCGACAGCCGCCCGGCTGGTCAGGCATTTTGGCCAGGAAACCCTGGAGGTTATTGAATATAAACCGCACCGGCTGGCGGAAGTAGACGGGATCGGCACGAAAAAAGCGGATATAATCCACCGATCCTACAGTGAGCATGCCGAAATGCGGGAAGTGATGCTGTTTTTGGAAGCCCACGGCGTTACCGGCGCTTACGCCGCTAAAATTTTTGCCCAATACGGTTCTATGGCCATTGAGGTGCTGCAGCAAAATCCTTATCGTCTGGCAGAGGAAGTCAACGGTATCGGGTTTCGGACTGCAGATCAAATTGCTTTATCTTTGGGGATGGATCGCAATCGCAACGAACGGATTGTCGCCGGAATTGATTTTGCACTGCTCAATATTGCCCAGGCCGGCCACTGCTGTGTACCGGAGGATATATTGGTGCAGGAAGCGGCAAAACTGCTGCTGGCAGACCGGCTGGAAGTCGCCCGTCACGTATCGGAACTTTTGAAGGCGAATCAGTTGTTTGTGGAAGACTGCCACGGCATGACACTGATCTATCCCCGCTATTTATATTATGCGGAGAAACAGGTGGCAGAGCGCTTGCTGCGTTTAAAAGACCGGGCCAAGGCGGCAAAGGACAGTGATTTTGATACCATTGTGGCAGCCTGGGAGGCAACAGCCGGTATCACTTTGGCGGCTGCTCAGCATCAGGCTATGGTTTCCGCCCTGACGCATGGCGTTCTGGCTCTTACCGGCGGACCGGGAACCGGAAAAACGACGGTCGTCAAGGGAATATTGGCGGTACTGGAACAGCAGGGCTTCAAGATTCTCCTGGGGGCGCCAACCGGCCGGGCGGCGAAACGGTTAAGCGAGGCCACCGGGCGGGAAGCAGTGACGATTCACCGTCTGCTGGAATCTACCGGCGGGGTGGAAGGGGCTCCGGTATTTCTCCGCAACGAAGAGGAGCCGCTGGATGCCGATGTGGTCATCGTTGACGAAGTGTCGATGATGGATATTGTATTGATGAATTATTTCTTGCGGGCGGTGCCTGACGGCTGCCGGGTGGTGCTGGTGGGAGATGTGGATCAGCTGCCGGCAGTGGGTCCGGGATCGGTGTTGAAAGATATTCTGCGGTCGGAAACGGTGCCTGTGGTACGGCTTACGGAAGTGTTCCGCCAAGCGGGAGAGAGCATGATCGTCGTCAATGCTCACCGCATCAATCGGGGAATGCAGCCGGACTGCAGCAGCAGCTTGGACTTTCAGTTCCGGGAAATCAGTTCCAGCGAAGAAGTGGCCCGGGCGATTGTAAGGCTGTGCAAGGACGAATTGGCGGAAGAGGGATTTGATGCTTGGCGGGATGTCCAGGTGCTGTCGCCTATGCACCGGCTGGACTGCGGCGTGGAAAACCTGAACAAATTGCTGCAGCAGGCGTTGAATCCGGCTGTTGAGGGAAAAGCAGCCGTCAGCGGAACCGGTCAGACATTGCGGGAAGGCGATAAGGTGATGCAGATCCGCAACAATTATAGCAAAGGCGTGTTTAACGGCGATATCGGCTTTATTTACCGGATTGATGAAGGCGTGGTAGTGGTACGTTATCCTGACAATGATGTGCCCTATGAAAAAAAGGAACTGGACGAACTGCATCTGGCCTATGCCATGAGTGTCCACAAAAGTCAGGGCAGCGAGTATTCCGTAGTGGTCATGCCCCTGATTCCCGGTCATCATATAATGCTGCAGCGGAATCTCTTGTATACGGCGGTAACCAGAGCCAAAGAACGGGTGGTACTGTTGGGTACAAAAGCGGCGCTGAATACTGCTCTTGCCAACGACCGGACCCGGAGACGCTACTCTCTCCTGGCCGACCGCCTGCGGGGAGAGTGGCTGTAGGGAAAGGGCGGGGGACGTAACACACCCCGCCCTACGGGAACCCCCACTCTGTATAATTCGACTTACGAAACCGAAAGGCGCGGGTTCGAGTCTCATCTATCTTTCTAGAGGGGACTACACCCCCTCTACACTGTATAGTTCGACTGACGAAACCGAAGTGCGTAATTTGGAGTTTTATTTATCTTTCTAAGGGGAATAGGCAGGGGGATAAATCCCCTCTAAAAAGAGGGGTGGCGCGAAGCGACGGGGTGTGTAAAATGTCTATCTACTATAATCGTGTGCCGGTACGTGGTTGTGCGTGAGAGCGCGGGAACGAACAAGAAGGGGGGCTCGCGGTGCTTAATCAATGGTGGGGGGCATTGCTGGATTTGGTATATCCGCCGAAATGTCCGGTGTGCCGCAGCAGGGTGGACTGCCATGGGGCGTGGTGCCAGAAGTGTATGACCGGTATTATTGCGCCGCGGGAGATTAATCTGCTGATTCATCATCTGGGGGCGCTGGACGGCTGTCAGGCGGTGTGCGCATATACCGGCGGAATCAAGCGGCTGATCCATGACATGAAGTTTCGTCATGCCGGAAACCGTGCCGTCTATCTGACCTGGTTATTGGAACAGAGCGGCGGCTGGCAGCTGCCGAAGGAGATTGAACTGGTAATACCGGTGCCGCTGCATGACAAACGTTTAAACGAACGCGGGTTTAATCAAACAGAACGCATCTTTCGAAATTGGGTCAGACAAAAGAATTTATTGTGGCTTGACAACTGCCTGATTCGACAAAGAGCGACGATGCCGCAATGGCAGCTTAACCTGGCCGCCCGCCGGGCTAATATAAAAGGCGCGTTTTCAGTAACGTGCCCGGAGTGTGTTCAGGGAAAACATATTTTATTAGTGGATGATATTGTGACAACAGGCATTACCATGAACGAATGCGCCCGAGTGCTGAAGCGGGCCGGCGCCGTTCAGGTCCGGGCTCTGGCTTTGGCCAGCGGGGCTTGATAAAAAAATTTTAAAAAGTAAAAAGAACACTTGTTCTATACGAGAGCTTATGATATAATTATTTTAAAGACAACCCATTCTTGATAAAGGGGTGTATTGCGGATGACGGATGAGAACGTAAAACTTATTTTAGAAAAACTGGATTTTATTGCTGCCGATGTATCCGGATTGAAGACCGACGTATTGGAACTGAAAATGGATGTATCCGGATTGAAGAATGACGTATCGGAGCTGAAAACGGATGTATCCGGATTGAAGAGTGATGTATCGGAGCTGAAAACGGATGTATCCGGATTGAAGAGTGACGTATCGGAGCTGAAAACGGACGTATCCGGATTAAAGACTGATGTATCCGGATTGAAAGGAGATATTTTAGGCCTCAAAGAGGATGTCGTGAGGCTGGATGGAAAAATTGATCATTTTGTCGCCGAACAGCAAAAAGATGTTGTGGTTTTGCTGAATATTATGAACACAAAACTGGATAAACAGTCCGAAATATTAAAGATACTTTCCACCCGTTCCATAGAACAGGAAGCGGATATTGCTCTTTTAAAAAAGTTTAAAGAAAAGCTAAAAACAGAATGCGCTTAGCTGCATTCTGTTTTTATATGATGAAAATATTAGCCTAACGCTTCAATAAACGCTTTGACCACATCCTGGTCAAAAGCCGTTCCTGACAGGCTTAAGAGTTCCCGTTCCGCTTCTTCCTTGGTTTTTACCCAGTGCTCGGTACAAGGATTGATATAGCGGTCATAGTGGTTGACGACAGAAATAATACGAGCGCCAAGGGGAATGTTTACTCCTTTAAGTCGTTTTGGATAGCCCTTGCCGTCCCAGCGTTCGTGGTGATAACGGATATAGGGAATGATTTCCTGGCAGGAAGCGATATTTTCCAGCATGCAGCTGCCTGCGTTGCAATGGTTTTTATATACGCTCTTTTCCCGGGTGGAGAAGTAGGGGATTTTCGCCAGTACGGCATTCGGTACGGTAAGATGGCCGACATCGTGAAGCAGGGCACCTACCCGGATCCGTTCAATTTCGCTCCGGGGAAGACGCATTTTAGCAGCAACACTCACAGCATAATTTGCAACCTGCTGGCTGTGCAAGTGCAATTTTGAATTTTTCAATTCAATCAGGTGCATAAGAGTGGCGATTACATTGTTCAACGTTTCGGTTTCACTGGTATAAGCTTCAGGATCTTGCATAAGTGTCAGCATAGACATGACCAACAAACGCCTTTCGTCATAAAATCACGTATTATTTAAGGTTAGCCATAAAACAACATAATCCTGCCGGGAGATTAAAAAAATATATATTTTCCCTAAAAGACAACAAAAATTCTGGCAATTAGTCGGACAATATTAGTATAATAGAGATGGGCTGTGGGCTGTGGGCTGTGGGCTGTGGGCCAAGTGCCAAGTGCCAATCGCCAATATTACTTCACACGGGAGGAATTCATCATGGGTTTGAAAAATTGTCCGGAATGCGGCCGGTTGTTTGTTGATAATCTTACGGGAATGTGTATTGATTGCTATAAACAGGTGGAAGAGGATGAGTTAACGGTAGCGAATTATCTGCGGGAAGTGCGGAAAGCATCCCTGGAGCAAATCCATGAGGCCACTGGTGTAAAGGAAAAAATCATTTTGCGGATGATCAGACGGGGCCGCATTACCAGCGATTTCTACGTTACCTATCCCTGCGAAACCTGCGGTGCTCCCATCCATGAAGGTCGGGTATGTCCGGCTTGCAGCAAGAATATTCTGGATCAGGTACACGCTGACAAGGAAAAACCGCCACAGAAGAACAAACTGAATACATTGAATGCGGAACGGATGTACCAGGAGAGAGTGCGGAATAAAAATTAGCTTTGGCACTGGGGCGAAAAAAGAACAAGCGCAAAAGGAGGGAGTGGGGCTGTGGAAGAATTGCTAAAACAGCTCATTGCAGGGCAAAAGCAAATTTTAGGGCGGATGGACCACATTGAAAAAGAGCAAATTGATGTAAAACAGGCAGTCGTTCGTCTTGAAAAAGAGCAAACCGATACAAAACAGGCAGTCGTTCGTATTGAGAAAGAGCAGAGCGATACAAAACAGGCAATGGCCCGTATGGAAAAAGAGCAAGCTGATATAAAACAGGCAGTCGTTCGCATGGAAAATCAGCATGGTGAAAAATTAGCGGCGCTTTATGATGCCCGCGAAGTCCAATTGGACGTCAATGAGCGAATTTTTGACAGCCTAAACCGGATTGAAGGAAAAATAGACCGGATTTCTCTAAAGGTATCATCCCACGAAACCTTGCTCAAAAAAGTAAAATAACCAAAACGGCAGATAAAATACTGAGCAAATCCGCTGAAAATACCGCTGAAAATAAAAATTTTAAAAATATTTCATGGCAGGGGTTAATATCCCTGCCATTTTTGTCGATAGTAATAACAGAGAAGTATCTGAAGTGCGCGAGGTGTTTAAAATGAATGTGAACCAAATTAAAAATGTCATGAAAGTGTATGGCGAACAAACTAAAACGGCGAAAACCGCAGGCACGGGAAAAACAAGTCCAACCCAGAAAAAAGACGAAGTCATTCTGTCTCCCCAGGCTCAGGAATTCGGTCAGGTTCTGCAGTCGATTAAAGGCTTGCCTGATGTGCGGGAAGCGAAAGTAGCGGAACTCAGCCAAAAAATTAGTGACAATACCTATCAGATTCCTGCTAAAGACGTCGCCGAAAAAATGATCAGCCAGGTAAAAGCGGATCGCAATCGTTAGGAGAGGCCAATGTGAAAGAAATATGGACAAAATTGCAAAACGTATTAAATGAGATGCTGGAATTCTATCAGACTCTTTTAGCCGTCAGCCGAAAAAAAAGAGCTGTTTTGGTATCCGGTAAAGCCAGGGAACTGGAAGCCGTCACGAAGGAAGAAGAAATTCTTATCCTTCAGGCCGGGAAACTGGAAAGCCGGAGAGAAAAAATCATTGTGGAAATTGCTGTCGGCTATGGATTAAATACGGAAGAAATTACTTTTGCCAAGATTAAGGAACTTGCCGATGAAACTGACGCGGCTCAGCTGGAACAGCTGGCAAAAAGTCTGGAAGCGGTCGTCGCTGAAATCAAGCAGCTCAATCAGGTGAACACCAAATTGATTCAGCAGTCGCTGCGGTTTATTCAATATAATATCAACATTTTGACCCAAAACACCTCAGGCCCAACCTATGAGCCTCAGGGCAAGACAACAGAACAGACAGGCCAAGGACGGAACCTGTTTGACAGGAAAGCCTAAATACAAATGGAGTTGAGAAAACAATGAGTTCAACCTTCGGCGGTTTGAATACCGCAATGCTTGGTTTATACGCCCAGCGGGCATCCTTAAATACAGTCGGGCACAATGTTGCGAATTCCAGTACCGACGGCTATTCCCGGCAAAGCGTGAATTTGACGGCGATCAGCGGCCCGGATATTTACGGAAGCGGTGGAACGTACCAGACCGGAGGCGGCGTTACCGTTACCTCGGTTACCAGGGCACGGGATTTTTATATCGACCGGCAGATGTGGCAGGAATCTTCCACATTAAGCTATAGTCAGTCCAAGCAGAGTTCCCTGGAGAAAATTCAGGACGTTTTCAGCGAACCTTCCACTACCGGTGTGCAATCTGTTTTAAATAAATTCTGGAGCTCCTGGCAGTCGCTGGCCACGAACGCTTCCGATTCCGGCACCCGGATGGAAGTGCGGGAACAGGGCGCGGCGCTGGTTAATGCCATTAAACAGGCTGATCAGAAATTGACCGATATGGTCGGCGATATCAACTTCCAAATTGATACGAAAGTTGACACGATGAATCAGATTTCTTCTGGGATCTACAGCTTGAATAAACAGATATCCAATATTGAACTTGGCGGCGCTGATCATGCCAATGACCTGCGGGATCAGCGGGATTTGCTGGTGGATCAATTATCGGCAATCACTAGTGTCTCGGTCAATGAAGATCAATACGGCAATTACAAAATCAGAGCCGGCAACGTGGAATTGGTAAGCAGTACAGGTTATACCAAGCTGGCTACGACTTCGGACGATTCTGATCCCACCTATGGATATCAGACGAAAAATGTAGTCGTTGCCGGAGATACGCCCAAGCCGGTAACCTTCACCGACGGAGCAATCAGAGCTCTGGTGGATTCCCGGGACTCTACGACGACCGGTGTAAAGGCGTACATGAACCAACTGGACAATATCAGCAAATTTTTGCTCCAGGATTTTAATACCGTTCACCAAGCGGGATATGGAGCGGATAATCAGAGCGGACGAAATTTCTTCGGCAAGGACAGTGGGACTAACTATATCACCTCACCAGTGGCTGACGGCAAATGGGTGAATGAATTAAAGGTCAACCCGGATTTGTATGATCCCGCCGGCGGCCTTGATAAAATCGCTGCAAAGACCGCTATTAATGCGATTGCTGTTACCCAAAGCAACCAAACCGGCAGCGGCGCGGCTACTGTGAAGACAACCGGGACGTATACGGGGGGAACCACGGCAACGCCTGTCACAGTAAAAATTATGTCCACGGATATTTCCAATAATGTAACCGGAATTCAGTATTCCACCGATAACGGGAAGACATGGAGTGCTACTATTGGTAATAATGGCAATGCCGGCTCGTTTACGATACCGGCACCGCCGGCGACAACCATCAATGGGTTAACCGTTACAGTGGACATAGCGGCTAACGCCAAAAATGCAGCAAATGATACCTATACCTTTTCTTTATCCAGCGGCAACAACGCCAGCGGCGATAACGCGCTGAAGCTGTCCAACCGGCTGACAAGCGATCCGTCTGTCACGCTGGGGAATGCCTCTTTAGCTGATTACTATTCTTCCAATATTGGGGCATTGGGCATCAACACCCAGGATGTTCAGCGGCAGACGGCCAATCAGCAAACTCAGGTCGATCAGATTACCAACTGGCGGGAACAGGATTCCGGGGTTAACATGGATGAAGAAATGGCCAACATGATCCGCTTTCAACAAGGCTACAATTCGGCCGCCAGAATTTTGACGACCATGGATGAAATGTTGGATAAATTAATTAACGGTACCGGCACTGTCGGCCGATAGGAGGTAAGCGGATATGCGGATAACGAATCATATGATGACCTACAATTATTTGAGCAGTCTCAATAAATCCCTGGAACGGCAGAACTCTCTCACGGAAAAGCTGTCGGACGGCCTGGAAATTCACCGTCCTTCGGATGATCCCGTTAAAGTTGTGCGGAGCTTAAAGTTTCACAGCAGTCTGAACGCGAATGACCAGTATATCCAGAATGCGAAGGACGCTCAGTCCTGGATGACCATGAGTGATAATTCCATGCAGGATTTGAGTTCCATCATGACGGAAATTAAAGGAAAAGTTGTTGAAGCCAGCAACTCCAATCCCCAGGATGCGCTTCAAGCAATCGGGGCTTCCGTTGATAATATGATCAATCAAATGGTCAATATTGGCAATACTAAAATCGGCGAACGCTATATTTTTGCCGGGCAGAACGATCAAACAGCGCCTTTTGTCCGCAATGGCGACGTGATTACCTATAGCGGCGACGACACCAAGATTTCCATGCCGATTCAGCCCGGTGTAGCCACTCCCACTCAGGACAGCATCAACTTGACCGGGCAGGAGGTGTTTGGCGCCGCCGATCCGGTAACCGGAACGCCAAAAATTCTGCAGGATTTAATTGATATCAAAAATCATTTGATGTCAGGGACTACGGGAGATCAGAAATGGCTTTCGGACACGGGGCTGGATAATCTGGCTAAGGATCAGTCCCAGATGCTGCAATCCCATACCGCTCTTGGCACCCGGATGGCTACCTATAACATGGCCCAGGATATGCTGGACGGTAACAATACAATCATTAGCCAGCAAGTAGCCGGCAATGAGGGACTGGATGTTCCGAAAGCGATTACCGATTACAAAACTAACGAAAGCGTCTATAAAATGGCACTGCAAATCGGCGCCAATATCTTGCCGCTATCTCTGGCGGACTTCTTAAAGTAAGGTGATGGCTATGCTTAGGCTTACCATATCCTCGCAGCCCATTAAACTGGAATACACCTCGCAAAATGCCCAGCTAGACCAGCAGACAATTCTGCCAAAACTGCAGCTGGAGACAACGCCGGCAACGGTGGAGATTCATCAGTCTCAGGGCGAACTGACGATTGATCAGACGCCCTGCCGCTATTCCATCGGTCTGAAAAATATCAGCGATTTTTCCCGGGATATCGCCAACCAAGGCAAGCAGGCCGTTTTGGATACTATCGGCTCCATCGCCGAAGACGGCGACCGGATGGGCGCCATTGAGAACAAGGGGGACTCTATTGCCCAAATGGCGGCCGACTCCACGATCGAAGAGCCGCCGGGCATTACTCTCGTTCCCATCGACGCTCCGATCATCCGCTACGAGGCCAACCCCGTCCAATTCAATCCCACCCCAGGAAAAATCAACTACTTCGTTGAGCCCGGAACCGTCAATGGCGATTATCATCCGGGCTCTGTTGATTTTCGCATCACCCAGTATCCCAGCGTTCAGATCGGGGTAGTGGATGTGAACGCGTAGCGGGCGGGACGGAGAGCGGAACTTAGCACTTGGGACTTGGAATGAGGGGAGAGGGACGGGGACGGAGTGCGGAATTTGGGACTGGGAACGTTAAGAGATTTGGAATTGGAAGCTGGATTTTAAGAAGCTTGGCTTTCCCGGAAAGAACTTTCCCATCATTAAAGAGAAGAGGGAATATGTGTTTATGGCTGAGTTACATGGATTCAGGGACCTTCGTGTGTGGCAGGATGCTATGAAATTAGCAGTCGATGTGGTCAAACTTGCAGACAAACTACCAAGGCAGGAACTGCATGGGCTAAGCTTGCAAATCCGTCGAAGCGCGGTTTCGGTTCCATCCAACATTGCCGAGGGGTGGGGCAGAAAGAGGGATAAAGAATTTTGTTATTTTATTGATATTGCTTATGGAAGTCTGTGTGAAGTAGAGACACAATTAGAATTAGCTTTGCGTTGTTATGGGATGGAAATTAATGATATAATAATCCAGTGTAATGGTATACAAAAACAGCTTCGGGCTTTGCGAAAAAAGATTGAGGAACGAGTACAGGGAAAGGGGTAATGAGAAGTTGGCACTTGGGACCTGAAAATTGGAAATTGGTAAGGAGAGACGGTGCGAAGAGTTGGAACTTGGCACCTGGCAAGAAGAAACGGGTATTAAGGACTGGGGACTGCACTTAGCATTTGGCACCTGGGACTTGGTAAGAATTCTAAGTGCGAAATACTAAGCACCGGCCGGGCCACTCAGTGTGTTCTTTCGTTTTTCGTGTTTCCCCAAGTTCCAAGTCCTAAGTACCAAATTCCGCTTTTTCCCCGTTCCACTCTTTCCTTCGTTCCCCTTCCAAGTCCCCATTACCAAGTTCCAAGTCCCGTTTTCCCCCAAGTCCCCATTACCAATCCCGAATAGGAGGCCTACCCATGCTTATTCACTCTACCCGCTTCGGCGACATTGACGTTCCCGCAGAACAAATACTTCAGTTTCCTCATGGAATACCCGGTTTTCCGGCGGAAAAGGTTTTTGCTTATCTGGTACGGGACAAGAAAAGTCCTTTTTCTTTTTTACAGTCAGCTTCCGATCCGAATCTGACTTTTTTATTGGCGGAACCGTTTACTTTTTTCAATGATTATGAATTTGCGCTTGATGACGGAATTGCTCAGGAAATGGGGTTGTCGGAGGAAAATCCGCCTCAGATTTTTACCATGGCGACGCTGAAAGGCAAGCTGGAAGACATGACGGTGAATCTCTTGGCGCCACTAGTCATCAACACCAAGGAGCGCACCGGCAGGCAAATCATTCTGGATCGGTCCCAGTATTCAACCCGCCAGAAATTATTTCCCAACGGCTTGCCCCAGCAAGCTGCCAAAGGGGGTAAATAAGATGCTGGCACTTACTCGCAAGACCGGTGAACGGATTGTCGTCGGCGATAACGTGGTTATTACCATTTTCGATATCAAAGGCGATAGCGTCCGCTTGTCCATTGAAGCTCCCAAAGAAGTGAAAGTCTACCGCGGCGAACTCTTCGACGCCATCGCCGCCGAGAATAAGCAGGCCGCCGTCCTGAATGACCTGGAAGGACTGGCGGGGATTAAGAGACGGGATGAGAGCGGGACTTAGTATTGGGGACTGGGAAATTGGAAATTAGGACTTGGGACTTGGAATTCAGTTTCCATTACCAAGTTCCAAGTCCCGCTTTTTTCAGTCTCCTGCTTGTCATCGCGAGGCGTAAGCCGCGGCGATCTCAAAGCCGGAGAGGCGTCAGGAAGAGCGAGATTGCTTCGCTGCCGCTCGCAATGACAGAATATTCATTCAAGTCCCCACTGCCAAGTCCCAAGAGCTCTTTACCGCCTTATTCCAAGTGCCAATTACCAAGTCCCATCTTCCCGTTCCCCCCCCAAGTTCCAAGTCCCCATTACCAAGTTCCGTTTCCCTCGTCCCCCCATTTCCAAGTGCCAAAAAAAAAATCCCCGTTCCCTCTTAAGTTTTCTGTCGAACCATCCGATATATAGGTTGTACATGTCAAATAGCTCACTTTCCCGAACCGGCCGGAGGGAAAGCTGAGCGTAAGGCAAAATAAGCCGGGCAAGGACGCCCGGTAATACTCAAGGAGGAGAACTTTATGATTATTAACACCAATATGGCGGCTCTGAATACCACTCGTCAGTTGGGTATTAATGAAAAGAATACCCAGAGTTCTTTGGCAAAATTGTCTTCCGGTCTTCGCATCAACAGCGCGGCTGACGATGCAGCCGGTCTGGCGATTTCCGAAAAAATGCGGGGCCAGATTCGCGGTTTGAACCAAGCTTCGGCTAACGCTCAGAATGGTATCTCGATGGTATCCACCGCCGAAGCCAACCTGAACGAAACGACCAGCATTCTTCAGAGAATGAAAGAACTGGCTACCAACGCAGCCAGTGACACCAATACTCCGGACGACCGGGATGCTATGCAGAAGGAAATGAACCAGTTGACTTCTGAAATCAACCGGATCGGCAATACCGCTGAGTTCAATACCCAGAAATTATTGAATGGCGGCGGCGTGGAAACCCAGCTTACGGTTAATACCGTTAAAGCCGGCGCAGCAGCAGGTAATTTTGATGGCGCGGGCGCATTTACCAGGGTGGCAGTCGGTTCAGGAACGGCCGCAGTTACTAGTGCAGTCACTGTTGACGGAACGAATACCGTTACGGTTACTTCGGGTGCTGCGAACGGAGCTACAGCAAATGCTTACTCTATCAAATTTGATTCCGCTAGTAGCGGCAGTACAACTGCAAGTGTTCAGGGAAGCGTTATTACTGTACATTTAGATAAAACGAACGCTGCTATCGCGGCTGCTGACATCCAAACGGCACTGACTGGACTTACTGTACCCGGTTTAGACGCGAGTAAATTTACAGTAGCTGTTAGTGCGGCTGTCGACGGCACAAAAGCAATTACTAGTGCTGTTACTGGGTTAGGATCCGGTACTGCAGGTATATCTGCTGCCACAGCTCTTGTTGCTGCCGATAATGCCTACACGATGCCCATAACTACAATAACTGCAGGTGTTCAAGGCAATGCGTCGGTATGGGATTCCGGTGCTGTTACTGCGTTAGGCAACGGGGCAAGCGGAACAGTTACTTTTAATGGTGTAACGGTATCGATTAACAGTTCTGCTTCAGGTGCGGTCGGTCCGTCTGCGACTGATGGAAGAACCGCAAGCGTAACTGTCGCTGATGGTTCTACTGCCGATCAGACTGCTGCTGCGATTGTAAGTGCATTCAATGCGGCCAAAGCATACGGTGGTAGTGAACTAAAGGACTTTACTTTTACTACTAACGGAAGCCAATTCAAGATTACGGATACGTTTGCCAACGGCGCAACGAACAATGCTTTAAACATTACAACTTCTGGTGTAACACTTACCGGTGGTGCCAAAGTAGCTGGTGTAACGGAAGTTAGAGGTAAATACACTGTCGCAATCGATAAAGCCTTTGAAGCAGCGGGCATGAGCATCAATATTGATGGACAAACGTTTACTACGGTGGCTTCCGGAGCTAAGGCTTCTGCTCAGCAGATTAACGTTGGAACGGATGTACATCAACAAGCTTTAGAATTGGCTCAGGCAATGAATGCCAATGCCACTATAAGCTCTCGCTTTGATGCGACTGTAGATGATGCAGGAAAGATTACTTTGACTGAGAAAACGGGGCAAGCTTTCAATACTGCGTTGGCAAGCGGCTATGTAGTAGGGAACAAAGCTATGGCAGGTATTGCTGACTTCACTGTTGATACTCCCGTTGCAGTTGGTGGAAAATATGAGATTGACGGCGTAAAGATTGCAGTAACGGATGATGCTAGTGATTCCAGAATTGCTCAGGGTACTGCCGTTCTGTATAATGCCGACAAAGCGACGCAAACCCAGAACTTGATGCAGGCGATTACTGCCAATGCTAGCTTAAATACCAAATATACTGCTACCGCCTCTTCCAATACCATTACGTTGACCCAGAAAACCGGTCAGGAATCAATGGTGAAAGCAGCCGCACTGACAGGCACGAATGCCAACGATGGCTTCACGGCTACCTTCCAAATCGGTGCCAATACCGGACAGACTATGATTGTTGATATGTCCGATATGCGTTCACTGGCACTGGGAATCTCCGGCACGACTGCTGGTGCAACTCTCACTGCTAAGAATGGCGCTCAGGCTAATCTGACCCAGATAAAGACGGCTTCCAATGGTTCCGATAACAATAATGTGGAGTATTCCCTTGATCTGTCTACCGCTTCCAAAGCAACGGCAGCCATCAGTATTATTGACGATGCTACTGCTAAGGTTTCGGCAGAACGGGCTAAATTGGGTGCCTACCAGAACCGTCTGGAACACACCATTAACAACTTGCAGTCTTCTTCGCAGAACATCACCAGTGCTGAAGCCAGCATCCGCGATGTAGATATGGCTTCGGAAATGACCAATTTCCAGAAAAACAACATTCTCCAACAGGCTGCACAAGCCATGCTGGCCCAAGCCAACCAACAGGGCCAGGGCGTACTGCAATTACTGAGATAATTGGATTTATGTTGAGCTAGCCAGTTAATAAAGGTTTCTTTGAACGGGAGCCAGGGACGCTTGTCTCTGGCTCTTGTTTTAGTTACAGGTACTGAGCGGGTACTTGGTACTTGGCACCTGGAACTTGGGGGAGGGCGGGTACTGGAGTGGTAATGGGCACTTGGCACTTGGAGCTTGGCAGGGGAACGGGCGTATGTGCCGTTGGTGCGTGATGATGCGCTCCGTTCTTCCCCAAGTCCCTATTTCTAAGTTCCAAGTTCCCATTACCAAGTGCCAACTACCAAAACTACAACTAGGAGAGTGTTTCCTATGGCAAAAATGCGAACAATCCTGCAGCCTCAGTACGTAGCGAAGTTCCGGTGCATCGGTCCGGCCTGCGAAGACAGCTGTTGTATTGGCTGGCAAGTACCGATTGATAAAACGACTTACCAAAAGTATCGTAAATGTGCTGATGAAAAATTGCGCTCGCAGATGGATGACAAAGTGACCCGCAATCGCGGCGCCAATATGGCGGATGATAATTATGCCAAAGTAAAACTCAATGATGATAATTCCTGCCCGTTTATCGATAGCGACCGGCTCTGCGCGATTCAGCGACAGTTGGGCGAGGAATGGCTGTCCCTTACTTGTGCCACCTATCCCCGTATTACGAATAAAGTGAATGGAACATTAGAAAGGTCAATGACTTTATCTTGTCCGGAAGCTGCTCGGCTGGCATTACTGACCACCGGATTGATGGAGTTTGATCAGTTGGAAGAATCCGACAGTATTCGGTATAACCCGGAAAAAAACATCGATACCGATGATATTAAACTTGCGGCGAAGCCGCAAAGATATCTCTGGGAGCTGCGTATCTTTATAATCACACTCCTGCAGAATCGCGTTTATCCTCTTTGGCAGCGCCTTGTCGTCCTCGGGCTGTTTTGCAATCAGCTTACCGAACTTGTCGGTAATGGCAAAGTACATGATATTCCGATGCTCATCGGTACGTATCTGAACCGTTTGGAACAAGGCGATATCCTCAGCAATATGGAGGCGATCCCCGAAAAGCAGACGATTCAGATGGAACTATTGAAAGAATTAGCCGATGAACGGTTTGCTACCGGTATAATTAGCCCCCGCTTTTTGGCGTATTTTGCTGAATTTCTGCAGGGAATTCAGTATATGGAGGCTGCTGGCAAAGCGGAGATCGGCGTTCGTTATGCCGAGGCTTATGAACGGTATTATCAGCCGTTTATGGAACAACATGAATATATACTGGAAAACTATCTGGTTAATTATGTATTTAAAAATCTATTCCCCTTTGAGGGAGAGAAGCATATTTTTGATAATTTTATGCTGCTTGTTGTGCATTATGCGATGATAAAGATGATGCTTATAGGTATGTCCGGGTTCCATAAGGATAAATTCGGCATGGATCAAGTGCTGAATCTGATTCAGTCTTTCGTCAAAGTTGTCGAGCATAGTCCCTCTTATTTGAAGAAAGTGTGTGATTTGCTTAAAGCCAATCAGATGAATACTCTGCCGTATATGACGATACTGATCAAGAATTAACGGGTGAGAAAATGAATGTGTATAATGACCCTGCCCACGAGATTGTCTATCATATTCTGGGTTTATTGCCAACCATCGAGGCGGCTTTGACGCATATGGTGGGACAGCTGGACGAGCTTCGACTGGAAGAGTCGGAGGTGCTGTTCCGGGATGCCGCTCAGGCTATCGGCAGTATAGCGGAAAATGTTGCGGCCTTGACCGGGCAGCAGGAAAACGCCGATCTTCTAAAGACGACCGCCAGGATGCGCAGAGCCTTGGGAGCAGTAATCGACGGCTTTGAGTCCGGCAGTCTGCCGGCAATTCAAAATGCTCTGGTACAGCAGCTATTGCCGGCATTTCTTGACTGGCGTCGGCAAATCGAGCAGCTCTTGCTGCCGGCGGTCGTGGTGTAGGGGGGGCGAAGGGCAGCTCATAGCACATAGCACATAGCTCATAGCGGGGGAACGAAAAGATGGGACTTGGTAATTGGCACCTGGCACCTGGAACTTGGAGGGAGGACGGGGAAAGGCGGAAATTGGGACTTGGTAATGGGGCCTTGGAGTTTGGAAAGAGCGGTAATGGGAACTTAGGACTTGGAGAGACGGTAATTAGTGAGACTGGAAAATTGGAACCGGATTCTGTCAGTGCGAGCGGCAGCGAAGCAATCTCGCACTTCCTGCCGCCTCTCCCCGGCTTTGAGATCGCCGCGGCTGGCGCCTCGCGATGACAAGCAGGAGACTGAAAAAAGCGGGACTTGGAACTTGGTAATGGGAACTGAATTCCAAGTGCCAAGTCCCAATTTCCAATTTCCAATTTCCAAGTGCTAAGTGCCAAGTGCCAAGTCCCAAATCCTATTCTGTCATTGCGAGCGGCAGCGAAGCAATCTCGCACTTCCTGCCGCCTCTCCCCGTCCTTGAGATCGCCGCGGCTGCCGCCTCGCGATGACAAGCAGGAGAAGCAGGGGACTGGAAAAAGCGGAACCTGGAACTTGGTAATGGGAACTGAATTCCAAGTACCAAGTCCTAATTTCTAGGTTCCAATTTCCAAGTCCCATCTTTTCGTCCCCATCCCCGTGCTATGCGCTATGAGCCATGAGCTATGCGCCCTTTCTCCGTCCCCCAAAAAAAATACCCCGTTCCCCGCTTTTTCCGCTAAAGTTTTGTCCCCTTTTTTACGATAAATACTGTAGAGAAACTTTTTGTAGGGGTGTTTGCGTATGAGTATAGGTGCCGTGAAGAGTGGTGTGGATCCGATTGCCGCCTATAGCAGCCAGACGGCTGCAAATCCGCCGGTGTCGGGTGTACAACCTGCGAGTAGTGATACCGGGGATACAGCAGAGACCGTTTCGACGGATCAGAAAGCGAACAAAAAGGATGTTAAGGTAGAAGACGTTCAGCAGATGACGTACGCCATGAATCAGTTCGTGGAAGCCTTGAACACGGATATTCATTTTGTCGTGCATGACAAAACAAAGGAACTGATGGTGGAAGTCGTCGACAAGAAGACTAATAAAGTCATCCGGGAATATCCATCCCATGAGTTTTTGGACACGATGGCTGCGATTCGCAGCTATATCGGGATTTTATTGGATAAGAAGATATGATATAACAGCCGTTTATACACAAGGAGGTGTAGGTTATGTCAGGAGGAATTTACGGACTGTCAGGTTCGGGTCTTGATATTGATGCTTTGGTAAAGAAGTTAATGACTGCTCAGCGTACAGGGGAGAATACGCTGATACAAAAGAAAACAGTGGTGCAATGGCAAAAGGACGCCTACAATAAGGTTTATGACGACATCAATGATTTTCGCAATACGATCTACCAGTATAAATTGCATGGAACGCTGAATCCCAACAAAGTTTCTTCCAGCAATGAAGCAGTGGTGAAAGCAACAGCAGGGGCTTCTGCTCCGGAGGTGTCTCACACCATGACTGTTACCCAGCTGGCGGACGGCGTGAAGCTGACCAGCTCGGCCAGTCTTGCCACACCGGGGACGACGGTAGACAAAACCAGCATTGCAACCCAGTTTTATTCCGGTATGGCGGTGGCGGATATTCCTAAATCGATTATCACCATTTCCAACGGTTCAGCCAGTGCGACGATAAAGGTTGATCCCACCGGCAGTCTCAACGATTTTGTCAATCAGATCAACGGGGCTCATTTGAATATCTACGCCAGCTATGACAGCACTCTGGATCGGGTATTCCTTGGCACCACCCAGCCGGGAGCCAGCGCAGACATCAGCTTTGCCGGCAGTAATGCTGCCGGATTGAGTTTCTTGACGGATAAATTGAAGCTGCCTGCGGCCATGGTACCTACAGGTGCAACTATAGCCAGCAGCGGGACTGTGAAAGCTACGACAAATATTGATCCGGCAAATCAGATTTCCACCTGGTTTCCGACAATTGCAGATTCAACTTTAAAGTTGACGAATTCCTTGACGGGGAAAACGGAATCCATTACTATTAACTCTACCGATACCTTGAAGGATGTAATGAGCCGGATTAACAGCGGCAACAATGTCATGGCCGCGTTTGATGCGGATACCGGGCAGTTTTCGTTGAGTCCGTCGGGCTTAATTAGTATGGCGAAAGGCGAAAAGCTGAGCAGTACAGCCACTCTTTCCGCGGCGGCAGGTTCAAGTATCGCCAGCCAGTTTTATCAGGGAATGGCATCCGCCGATATCTCACCCATTTCTATTACTATCGGCAATGGCGTAAACAGCAAGACGATTAACGTAAATGCCAACGGCACGCTGGATGATTTTATCAATCAGATTAACGACTCCGGCCTTAATGTAACTGCCGGATATGACAGTGCCAAGGGTGCTTTTACGCTTACCAATAATAATACGGGCGATAATTCCACAATCAGCTTTGCCGGCAGCAATGCCGCCGGTATGAATTTCTTGGTTAATCAATTGAAAATGCCGGCTCAGGTGGGGACTCTTTCAATTGATGGCAGCGATCAGGGCGCCAAGGATTTGTTAACTAAACTAAATATGCCGGCGACCTTTAACAGCGGCAAGGCCACAACCAGCACCTGCAGTGTTACAATTCCGCTTGATCCCACGCAGACACTGAAGAGCCAGTTCAGTGAGTTTGCAACAAACTCGGGTTCCTTTGTTTTAAATATGGCTAACGGCTCTAGTACCGGTTCAGTAACGATTGACCCGACGACAGACACACTGAATACGCTGTTGTCTAAGATCAACAACGCCGGCGTGTCGGCAACAGCCACCTACGATTCGAGTACCGGTAAGGTTACACTAAAGACCACCAACGGCGGCAGTCTTAGTTTCAGCGGCAGCGATGCAAGAGGAACCAGTTTCTTAGCGAACACGCTGAAGCTGCATCAAGCCGGGAAAGATGCTGCGTTTAACCTGGACGGTATGGACCTGACGGAATCCAGCAATAACTTTACGATTGCGGGCGTTACCTACAATCTGAACGGTGTTTCACCGGCGACCAGTATTACGGATCCGACGCCCCAGAAGGTTGCTATCAGCGTATCCAATGATGTTGAAGCAGAAGTGACTGCTGTTAAAAACTTGGTGGATGCTTACAACAAGATTCTAACTAATCTCAACAGTAAGCTGGATGAAACCCGTTATACTGACTATGCGCCGCTGACCGATGATCAAAAAGCCAGCATGAAAGATTCGGAGATTACTGCATGGAATACCAAAGCACAAAGCGGTATGCTGCATCGGGATTCGACGATCTCCAGTTTGGTGGATAGCATGCGCAACGCCTTCATCGGTTCCATTTCCGGGTTGACCGGCAAGTACACTAATGCGGCCGCAATCGGACTTACTACCAGCAACTATATGGAGGAAGGCAAGCTGCATCTGGATGAAACCAAACTGCGGAATGCGCTGACGGATGACCCGACGATTCTGGATAAACTGTTTGCGACTGCCGGAACTTCTACTGTCGGGGCTGACGGGAAAGTAGTGACCAGCACGCCGACCCAGGGAATTGCCGGGCGAATTTACGATGCCATTACTACTACGATGGATAAGCTGTATCAGAAAGCCGGTTCGACCGCGATTGCTTCGTCGGATGTCAGCAGTACTCTTGCCAAGCAATTAACGGATTACACGAAACGGATCAAGGACGTGACAACACGGGATAACGATATGGAGGACACTTATTATAAGAGGTTCAATGCCATGGAGGCGGCATTGGCTCAATTGAATCAGCAGAATAGTACGCTAGCATCGATGCTGGGAACTAAATAGTAAGATGCGGGAGGATTATGATGGTTAACGCGAATATGGCCAATGCGTATAAACGCCAGCAAATTTTGACAGCTTCGCCGGAAGAATTGACTTTGCTTTTATACAATGGCGCTTTGCGATTTGTTCACGAAAGTATAACGGCGATGGAGCAGGGACAACGGGAAAAATCCAGCAATGCCAATTTGCGGGCGCAGGAAATTGTGCGGGAGTTTATGGCGACGCTGGATATGAAATATGAACTGTCAAAGACCTGGATGCGGCTCTATGATTACATTGAATACTGCCTGATTCAGGGAAATATCAAGCAGGATAAAGAAAAGCTGGAGCAGGCGCGACATACTCTCCAGGAGTTAAGGGATGCCTGGGTGGGAGCGATGAAACAAGTTCGTTCGGCCCGGGCGGTGGCCAAGTAGATGGAAGGAAGGACAGAAGAGCAGCTCTGGCTGGATTTCCGGTTTCTGACGAAGGAAATGGCCAAGTTTCTGGCAAAAGATGAGATGGAGTTGTTTTACGACCTGCTGCGGCAGCGGGGCGAGCTCCAGGCCATCATTGCCGCAACGCCTGAGAGCGGCTTTAAGGAAACAGCCGCGGGAAAGAAACTGCTGGCGGAAATCTGGCAGGCCAATCAACTGTTGACGCATAATTTGCAGTTTCGCGTTAATAAAGGCAAACAGCAGCAGCGGGTTTCCAACGCCTATGACGGTCGAAACACGGCTGCTGCCAGCAGCCGTATGAGTTGGAAACGGTAAAAGAAAAAGCGGGGGTCAGGCCTTGCATAATTGCGTGTTCTAGTGTATACGGAGGCGGTAAGCAGTGAATATTTCCGGGATAACAGCAGGTCATTCTTCTCAGTTAGGCATGCAGTCACAATCCAGCAGTGCATTGGATGCGTTGGAACGGCAGAGGGAGAATCTGCAAAATCAGATTCAAAAAGTGCAAGCAAGTAAAATGGACAGCAAGGAAAAAACGGAAAAAATCAAAGAGCTGACGGTAGAAATGGAGCAGATTGATCAGCAGATCATGCAGGAAAAGCAGGCGGAAAAGACGGCACAAACGGGTGCGGAAAATTCGCTTGAAAGACAGCAGGAATCGGCAGAGCAGGAAGGCGATTCTCCGGCTGTGGTTTTATCGGCAAGCTTGAATGCCTTTGTGTCTGTCGGCAGCCAACTGAAAGAGTTTGATACGCTGGATAAGGTGCGTTCTAAGTTAACCGGCGAAATCAATGTTGCTAATTCACAAATAAAAAATGGTGTTATCGGCGGCAGTGTGGAAAACCAAATGGCGACGATCAGCACGGACAGCGGTCAGCTAACTTCGGTGATGTTCCGCATGGCAAAGACTGCCGGAAAAGTACACCAGGTAATGGAACACGCTGCCAAAGAAGGGGAGGTTGAAGCCCAACATAGCCAGAAAGGGGCAAAGGGTCAGGACGAGAACGCAGCTGCGGTTGTAGGCGAAACTGTAAGCGAAGGTAAGGAAAGCAGCCAACAGGAGCAGAAGACGAAGGGGATAGAAGGGGTGCGGCAGGATGAGGCTGTGAGCAATCAAAAGCACCAACCGGTTGATCTTTTAGTCTAAAACAGCCGCCGCGGTATTATGAAAACCGGGATACAAAAAAGCCGGCATCGCTTGTTTATGTAAAGAGATGCCGGCTCTTCTATCGCCTATTCTGTTTATAGAGTTTTGGCAGGAGTCGCCGACTTCGGGTCTTGTTTCCCCGGACGGGGCCGTTTTACGACCAGTACGGGAATCGGCGAATAGGCAACCAGTTTGTGCGCCACACTGCCCAGCAGCAGGGAACTGAAACCACCGAGCCCCCTGGTGCCGCAAATAATCAGATCGGCATTGATTTGGGACGCATAATGGATGATTTCGTCTGGCGGATTGCCTTTGAGCAGGATTGTCGATACGGCTATTTCATAGACGGAAATTTCTTCTTCAATTTCTTTCAGGTGTTTTTTTAAGCCATTGGCATACGCAGTGGCAAACGGGATTAGCATACTGGCAGCTTCGGCTTGAAGAGCCGGCATTTCATCATATACGGAAGTAACTGCGATTTCCGCTCCAATCTGCAGTGCATAGGATTTTGACCATTCTAAGGCAAATTTGCTGTCCTCGGAACCATCATAAGCCAGTACAATTTTGCTGACAGACATCTTATTACCCCCTCTTTTTTTCTGGATGTCCTATTTTTAAATATTCGCTAAAGCACGGCAGGAACCTTTTGCCGGGTTCGTATTTTATAATCATGTTGCTGCATTTTTTGAATTGACTTGCATACAAAGCTGCTGAGCATGATGATGATCTTCGACAAATGCGCCGTTCGGCGATGTAAGGGTTAAATCAAAACTCTATAGTTTTACCTTAGCAGCCGCCGGTTCGGCTGCTGCCTTTTTATCGGCCGTACATTTTGCGGATGTGTTAAAATAGAAATGATATAATGTTATTATGTTGCATTTTATTTAGGAGGTATTTTTGTGACAGAACAGTTATTGAAAGATTATTTATATCATATCTATGAAAGCAATCCTTTTGTCGGTTTGCTGGATATGGCTATTTCCCAAATGGAGAAAGGCTGCGTTACAATGACAATGCCGGTAGAAAGTGACCGCCACACCAATTTGTATCATATGGCTCACGGGGGAGCGCTGGCTTCTTTGGCAGATACGGCTATGGGGTTAGCTTGCTGTACGACAGGTAAAAAGGTGGTGACTCTGGATATGAGTATGAACTTTATCCGCTCGGCTGAACCCCAGGCGGCGGTGAGTGCGGTGGGCAAGGTTGTGCATAACGGCTCACGGACGATGGTGGCGGAAACGGATATTATGGCCGGAGACGGCGGCTTGGTGCTGAAGGCCCGGGGTACCTATTTTGTGGTGGGGTCGTTTTTAGCGGAAGAATAGCTTGCAATTTTTGCCCATGGCTTCTATAATTTAATATGAGAACCATTTTGCTTAGGTCTGTGGTTGAAAGTCGATGCCAGTCGCAGGCGAAACGATCCACGTAAGGAGCCTAAATTGGGTTCTGAGCATGGTGCGGCTTAGAGGTAAGACCTGCCGGACCGCGAGGTGTGAGGTGAGAGGTTGGAAGTGAGAATTTCTAAGCCTAACGGCTCGACATTGAAGATTCGAGAGTGGTAGTAGTGAGGGGATTGAATTCCTAGTAGCAAACCTTCCAGCAGGCGAGTGTGGGGTCAAAGACCAGGTCGGCTAAGCAAAGGTCCTTAAATTTCATAAGGTGAGGGGATTTCTTTAATGGCTTTTCA
>JBDKTO010000118.1 GCA_039680175.1 Veillonellales bacterium
TCTTAGCCATGGAAATTGCCATATCCGAGTCTTTTAGAAGCATAGCTCCGACGGTTGGCATTATCTTCCTGGTTATTGCATTTTACTTTGTATGGCGTACCTTCTACGGTATGAGAATCGAAAAAGAATAAAAAGTGGGTGTATAAGGAGGCAAATCATGAATGTTATTTTATTAGGCCCGCCTGGAGCCGGTAAAGGTACACAGGCCAAAATGATGGTTAATGAGTTAGGAATACCGCAAATATCAACCGGGGATATGTTTCGGGCGGCAATTAGTCAGGGAACAGAACTGGGAATGAAGGCGAAAGAATTCATGGACGCGGGTCAATTAGTACCTGATGAAGTTACTATTGGTATTGTTGAAGAACGATTGGCAGAAAAAGATTGCAGTTCCGGATTCTTATTAGACGGATTTCCCCGGACCGTACCCCAGGCCGAAGCCCTGGAAAAAATACTGAAAAATTTAGGATATCGTTTGGATGCAGTAATTAATATTGATGTACCTAATGAGGCTATAATTACTCGAATGGCTGGTCGTCGGGTCTGCCGTCAGTGCGGAGAAACCTACCATCTTCAATTTAATCCTCCTCAAGAGGCGGATAAATGCAATCAATGCGGTGGTGAGTTATATCAACGAGCTGATGACAGTGAGGAGACGGTAGCCAATCGTCTTAAAGTTTATACTCAACAAACAGAACCACTGCTAGACTTTTATCAAAAGAGAAATTTAATTATAACTACTAATGGCAATCAAGAGATGGCCAAGGTATTCAGGGATATATATAATGCCCTGATTGAAAAAGTATACCGAAAAAAATTTGAGATTAATTCTTAAACATTAAACCTGTAAGTAGATAATTGGCATTGGTAGTGCGTTCTTCCCCCCATTTGAACGCTGGCTTATACCACCAAGCCAATTATCTTCATATTACAGGAAAATTTAATCGGCGAAATTTTTCAACGGAGCTATGGCTTTAGACAAATACAATATGCAAAACGAAGGGGGAATGAAAATGTCGGAGTTAAGAAGAGATGTAATAAGGAACAACTGGGTAATTATAGCTACTGACAGAGCACTTAAACCAAATGATTTTCCTATAAATAAGCAAGGAGCAAAAACCGCCGAATTTAAAGGCTTCTGCCCGTTTTGCGAAGGCAACGAATCGTTTACTCCCGAAGAAATTGCGGCTTATCGCCGTAATGATACTCAGGCAAATTTACCCGGATGGCAAGTCAGAACTATTCCCAATAAATTTTCGGCTTTGGAATTAAAAGGCAGTCTAATCAAGATTAATAATGGGGTATACAGTTCATACAATGGATTGGGAAAACACGAAGTAGTGGTGGAAACTCCCCAACATGAGATTGACCTGCCGGAATATTCATTAGATGATATAACACTCATACTGAATATGTTAAAAAGCAGGTATGATCAACTTATGAAGGACGAGAGAATAAAGTATATTCATATATACAAGAATCATGGACTATATGCCGGTGCGTCTCTTGGTCATAGCCATAGCCAAATAGTAGGATTACCTATATTTCCAAATGAAAATAGAGGAATAGATAAGTATTATAAAAAAACCGGACGCTGTTTATTGTGTGATATCCTGGAACAAGAAATTAATGATAGAGAAAGGGTAATCTATGAAACCGATCATTTTGTATTGATTTGTCCTTTTGCTTCCAGGTTTTCGTATGAAACATGGATAATTCCACGTAAACATACCGCCCATTTTATGAATGTCGGAAGCGAAGAGGTAAAAGAACTTGCGGCAATTTTAAAATACTTTTCAATTGCCATTAAGGAAGGTTTAAATGACCCTTCATACAATATGATTATTGTTTCGGCTCCAGTTAATGTTGAAAATCCAATCGAAGGCTATCACTGGTATATTGAACTAACTCCTCGTCTAATTGTATCTTCGGGTTTGGAAATTGGAACCGGATATTATGTTAATCCGGTAGCCCCAGAAATATCGGCAAGTATATTAAAAGAAAGTCTTTTTAAAGCCCTTGCATAGTTAACATTTACTTAGCGTTAGCTTGGTTACTTTGGAAGAATTGCTCTTGTCCAGGCGGACTGTCTCAAGTGATGTTCTTTGTGCAAATGGATTTATAGCATTCTCATGTTCGCTATGTAAAATATTGCCGTATTGCTCTTTGATTTTATCGATAACTTTTATGTATTTATATATGATCACATCTGGATATGAGATAGATATAGAATTGATTATATACATAATTACAGGGCACATATCAGTATTGAATTCCATATCCAATTGGTTACGCATATCATAATAGCCTTTATTTTCGGTGCCATTTAAGTAATTTTTTATAATTGAAACAAAATGATTCTCAAACTCTGGAACAGAAAAAGTTTTTTGTATATCGTTAATACTGTTTATAATTTCTTGTTTTTTAATTCCCATTACTCAAATTATCTCCTTCCACCCAATTATATGATAAATTTATTTAGTTAATAATTTAGCAATTATTAACATATTACTATAATTTACAAAATTTGTTTAGCAGAAAATTACAAAATATCTTAGACTGCGGCTGAACGAACTTAGAAGTCAAATTTGTTTTAATAGGACTTAAAAAACCTGCTTGATCGGGATATAACAAAATTACCAAGAAAATTGCTCTGTCGCAAAATAATAACGGATAATAATATGATTTATAGGAGAAATAGTTATGGAGAAGCTTAACAAAAATGGGGTAAGATCCTTTGAATTGCTGGCTCCTTATCTGACAGATACATATGAGCAAGGAGTAGTTTTTCTTATTTC
>JBDKTO010000119.1 GCA_039680175.1 Veillonellales bacterium
CGCGGCTTTGCCGTGGTGGCCCAGGAAATGCAGAAGCTGGCTCAAAGCAGCGCCGATGCTACGGAGAATATTAATAAGATCCTGCAGGAAATCCAGACGGCCATTCAAAAAGTCATTGACGGCATTAACCAGTCGGCGGCCATTTCCGGCGAACAGGCGAAAGCGATGCAGGATATTATTCATATGATAGAATCCATGCAAAATTCTACCAATGATTTGGTGGGTTTGTTTGATAAAAAATAGCAATCTGATCGGCGAATCGATTTTTTGGTGATATTTTGTTTGATAGCATGATTTGTTTAAAATAGCGGTATTACAAAAGACAATAATTGTCCTGGTTAGCAAAGGGGCTGCAGGAAAACTTAGTGATAAGTGTTCCGCAGCCCGTTATTAATTTCTACGGGGTTTTCGGCTGATTAGAAGTTGGCAATACTTGCCGAGTACGCTATAATAGATTCATGCTGAAAGGTGAGATGTATGGAATATGTTGTTGTGACGGTTATCGGGGCTCAAAAAGATGTTTACGGGGAAGAAAACCGCATTGAATCGGTTAATATCGGGCATTATTACCGCAAAAACGGTATCGACTATATTATTTACCAGGACAGAGAACTGGCAGAAGCAGCCCTTGATGTTACGACCATGCTGAAGGTGTATCCGGATCATGTGGTTTTAGTTCGCATGGGCGGGTTGGAGCAAAAACAGGAATTTCGTTTAGGTGAAAAAAGTCACAGCACCTATGCTACGCCCTTCGGTACAATGCAATTAGCCGTTTTGACTAAGGGGATGGATGTGACATTCGGAGTTGCCTCGGCTGCTATCGATATTTGTTATGAATTGGAAGTCAATGGACAGTGGCAGAGTGAGAACACCCTGTCCATCAATGTACGGGAGGGACAAAACTGTGGACATTAAGGAAATGCTGCGGCAGGCGATTCACCAGGCGGCGGAGCAGGCCATGGCAGAGGGGGCTTTTGCTGCGGACAAGCTGCCGGACGTTCTATTGGAGGTGCCGCCGCAGAAAGAATTTGGCGATTTCGCCACAAATTTTGCCATGCAGACGGCTCGGGCGGCTAAGAAGAATCCCCGGCTGATTGCTGAGGCGATGGCGGCACGGCTTGAAGTTCCCTGGTTGGAGAAGACGGTGATTGCCGGTCCGGGTTTTATTAATTTTTATTTGAAACCGGATTGGCTGTATGAACTGTTGTCGGAAATTTTACGCCAGGGACAGAACTATGGCAATACTGCTGTTGGTAAGGGACAACGGGTGCAGGTTGAGTTTGTCAGCGCGAATCCCACCGGGCCCCTCCATGTGGGCCATGGCCGGGGAGCGGCAGTGGGCAGTGCGTTGGCTAATTTGCTGAAAGCAGCCGGCTATCAGGTGGAACGTGAATATTATATTAACGATGCCGGCAATCAGATCGACAATCTGGCGGCTTCCGTCAATGCCCGCTACCTGGAACTGCTGGGGCAGGAGACGGAGTTTCCCGAAAACGGCTATCATGGCCAGGATATTATTGATACCGCCCGCAGACTGATAAAACGGGATGGGGATCAATATCTTAAACTGCCGGCGGCAAAGCGTTTGGCGCTGTTTAAAGAGCTGGCGCTCAAGGAAAAAATGGCGGCTTTGCAGGAGGATCTGGCAGCTTTTAATGTTCATTTTGATGTATGGTTCAGCGAACGGACGCTGCATCAAAGCGGTGCAATTGCCGAAACCTGTTCCATTCTGAAAGAAAATGGCAGCATATATGAGCAAGAGGGTGCTTTATGGCTGAAGTCCACCGCCTATGGCGATGATAAAGACCGGGTAGTCATCCGGGATAATGGGATTCCCACCTATCTGGCTGCCGATATTGCCTATCACCGGAATAAATTTGACCGGGGGTTTGACCGGATCATCAATATTTGGGGAGCCGATCATCACGGCTATATCTGCCGGGTGAAAGCCGCCATTGCTGCACTGGGCTATCCGCCGGATCATCTGGAAGTACTGATTTTGCAGATGGTTAGCCTGTATCAGAATGGTGAACTGGTGAAGATGTCCAAACGTACCGGTCAGAGTGTAACTTTAAGCGAACTCATTGAAGAAGTCGGCCGGGATGCGGCCCGGTTTTTCTTTATTATGCGTTCCATCGACAGTCAGCTGGATTTTGACCTGGACTTGGCGAAAGCCAACTCTAACGAGAATCCGGTGTATTATATCCAGTATGCTCATGCCCGAATTGCCAGCATATTCCGCCAGGCGGCTGAAGCCGGCATTTCCTCCGGCTGGGCGAAGGCGGATTTGCGTTTGCTAAGCTGCGAATCCGAGATCGATTTGATTAAGAAGATGGGGGAATATCCGGCGGAAATTACAGCTGCGGCTCAGGAACGGGCGCCGCATCGGATTGCTCGCTATGTTCACGAGTTGGCCGGACTGTTTCATACTTTTTACAATCAATGCCGGATTATCGGTGTTGAGCCTGAACTGCAATCAGCTCGTCTGGCACTGGTAACAGCGGTGCAGGCAGTGATTCGTCATGCTTTGGGGATTTTGGGAATTGACGCTCCGGACAAAATGTAAGGCTTGACACCTTTTAGGGTGAAGAGTAAAATTACGGGCAGAGTGTTTAAGAAAATAAGCCCTTACGGCAAGGGTATAATAATGCCAGAGGCATTTTTAGGAGGAAATAGGATGGCAAAGTATATTTTTGTTACCGGGGGGGTTGTATCTTCACTTGGTAAAGGAATTACCGCAGCATCACTGGGGCGTTTGTTGAAAAGCCGGGGGCTGAAAGTAACCATTCAGAAATTTGACCCCTACATAAATATTGATCCGGGAACGATGAGCCCCTATCAGCATGGCGAAGTTTTTGTCACGGATGACGGAGCGGAAACGGATTTGGATTTGGGACATTATGAACGGTTTATCGATATTAATTTAAGTAAGAGCTCCAATGTTACCGCCGGTAAAATTTACCTGTCGGTTATCAATAAAGAACGCAAAGGTGATTATCTGGGCAGTACCGTTCAGGTGATTCCTCATATCACTAATGAAATCAAAGAACGGGTTTACCGGGTGGGTAAGGAAGACAACGCGGATATTGTAATTACCGAAATCGGCGGTACGGTGGGCGATATTGAGAGCCTGCCGTTTTTGGAAGCCATTCGCCAGGTAAAGAAAGAGGTGGGCCGGAATGGTGTTCTTTATATTCATGTAACTTTGGTTCCCTATATTTCTGCTGCCGGTGAACTAAAAACCAAGCCTACTCAGCATAGCGTAAAAGAACTGCGCAGTATTGGGATTCAGCCGGACATTATCGTTTGTCGCACTGAACATGAGATTTCTCAGGAAATGCGGGATAAAATGGCATTGTTCTGTGACATTGATGTAAATGCCGTGATTCAAAATCTAAATGCCGACAGTATTTATCAGGTACCGCTGATGATGCAGGCGGAGGGGCTTGATCGGATTGCCCTGGAGAAGCTTGGCCTGCAGACGAGAGAGTCTGATATGACGGAATGGCGTAAAATGGTGGATAAAATTCTCTGCCTGTCGCGAACGGTTACTATTGCGATTGTCGGTAAGTATGTGGCGTTGCAGGATGCCTATATGAGCGTGTCGGAGTCACTTCGCCATGCCGGTATTGCCAATGATGCGGCTATTAATATAAAATGGGTAAATGCCGAGGAAATTGAAGCTACCAATGTCGACCTAGAAGAATATTTTGCTGATGTGGACGGTATTTTGGTACCGGGCGGCTTCGGCGACCGGGGAATCGAGGGTAAACTGAATGCCATTCGCTATGCCCGGGAAAATAAGGTTCCTTATTTCGGCTTATGCCTGGGGATGCAGTGCGCGGTGATCGAATATGCCCGCAATGTCTGCGGCCTGGAAGGTGCCCACAGTACGGAATTTAATCCGGATACGCCCTATTCGGTCATTGATTTGATGCCGGATCAGGTTGCGGTGGAGGAAAAAGGCGGCACCATGCGGCTTGGGGTTTATCCCTGTAAGGTGATGGCAGGTACGCTGACCCAAAAGGCTTATCAGGACGAACTTATTTATGAACGGCATCGCCACCGGTTTGAATTCAGCAATGTCTATCGCGAACAGCTAACGGCGGCCGGATTGGTGATCGGGGGTACATCGCCTAACGGGCGCCTGGTAGAAATAGTGGAGTTAAAAGATCACCCCTGGTTTGTCGGCACTCAATTTCATCCGGAATTTAAATCCCGTCCGACTAATCCGCATCCACTCTTCAGAGACTTTGTCAAAGCAGCTCTGAATAATAAGTAGCATAAAAAACCGTCGGCGGTCCGGCGGTTTTTGTGCTATCAGCCTCCTTTTTGCCTTACAGGGGCATAACGGAGAATGAAAATAGGGAACGCTAACCGCGGGAACACGGAGAAAAATCGGTAGGAGGGAACTGAATGTATAAACGATCGGTCGTACTGGTTATCGGCATCGTGGTCATTATTTCGTTAGTGGCGGCGGCCTTTGTAACGCCCCGGCTGAAACAGCGGGGAATGGCCGGAGAGAAACCCAAAATCGCCATTATTTATGTGGAAGGAGTTATTATCGGCGGACGGGGGCAGAATACCCTGCTGTCTGAATATGGCGGCACCGATAATTTGATTAAACAGCTCCACGAAGCACGGGATGATTCTTCGGTGAAAGCCGTTATCCTCCGGATCAACAGCCCGGGCGGCAGTGCACCGGCCTCCCAGGAAGTGGGGGAGGAAATCAAGAAACTGCGTTCCGGCGGTAAACCGGTGGTTACTTCCATGGGAGATGTGGCTGCTTCAGGCGGCTACTGGCTGGCGGCCTGTTCCGACAGGATATATGCCAATCCTGCCACGTTGACCGGCAGTATCGGCGTTTATATGCCCTATGCCAATTGGGAAGAACTATATAAAAAAATCGGCATACGGCAGGAAAAAATTAAAAGCGGTCCCCACAAGGATATTTTATCTCCCGATCGGCAGATGACCGGGGAGGAGCGGGCTTTAATCCAGCTCATGGTAGACGATATGTATAACCAATTTGTTACTGTGGTTGCCGAAGGCCGAAAGATGGACCCGGTAAGAGTACGTCAATTGGCCGACGGACGCATTTATACCGGCAATCAGGCCAAAGAACTGGGCCTGGTGGATGAACTGGGAAACCTGTATGATGCTGTTGATGGTACGGCAGCAATGGCGGGAATTCAGGGAAAGCCGGAAATCAAGGAATACGGTAAAGTCAGCCCGCTGCAAGTATTACTGGGGACCAGTGACAAAATGGAACTGTTGGATAAGCTGTTATTTAAACAGTTAAAAAACGATGCGCCAATTACCGCACCATTGGCGATGCCGGAAAAATGGGGTGAATGATATGGGGATGTTTTTTGAAACGCTGTACGATGTTTTGTTTCATCCCTCCAGGGCAATGCGGGAAATCGCCGCTGATAAAAAACTGGGGCAGTCCCTGGCCGCTTTTTTGCTAAGTGTCATTATTCCTTTATGGGCCGTTTATTTTGGCTTTAAGGCCGCCGGCATGGAAAAAGCGATTCATGTCCTGATTTTATTACAGGTTATAGGCAGTCTGCTGCTGTGGTTTGTTGGGGCTGCTTTATGGCATTTGATTGCTGAAATACTCGGTGGCAGGGGAACAGCCGTCGGACTGCTGGCGGCGCTGGGCTTTGCCAATATCCCCCGGATTTTTATCGTACCTCTCTGGGTACTGGCAGCACTGATGCCACAGGGAATCAGGCCGCTGCTGATGACGGTTACCGGCTTGGCTATTGCCATCTGGATATTGGCGTTAGATGTGGAAGCTATTCGGGGCGCTCACGTTGTTTCCGGATCAAAGGCAGTACTGATTCTCTTAACACCGCTGCTGCTGATCGTTGCCGTGGCTGCAGCGATGGTGGCGATATTGGGAGCGACGATGTTTTCCGTCATGCCCCCCTGGTTATAAATATCATTATGGGAGTCGAAGAAGATGAAGCATAGAATCGTAATGATCGGGGGCCTGCTGGCGGCGCTGCTGCTTGGCGGCTGCGCCGCCGGGCCGCAACTGCCGGCTGTCGGTCTGACACCGTTGCCGGAGCAGGAACTGGCCAATTGGAATATTCCGGCAGATATACAGCAGCAGGGAGATGGCAACCTGATTCGGGTTGTCAGGTCCGTTCAGCCGGAAGAGGGACATTGGCTGGAATTGGCGGCAGGCGGAACAGGTCAGATTGAATATTTTACCGAGGAAACTGCCGATCGGGCAGTTTTGGCTAAATTGGGACTGCAGTTTCTATCGACTCAGGGAACGGGACGGGTGGAAATCAGCGCTTTGGACAAACAGGGACAAATTGTCAAGCAGGTGGGTTGGATATTCAGCGGCAGCATGCCGGCTGATTCAGCAAATGCTAAATGGCTGGATGCCCGCTATGATTCTAACTATAAAGGCGAGTGGATCCGAGATTCCTATCCGATTGCCGATTTGCTGGCGCAATATCAATTCGATTCTTCCCTTCCCATTCAGCGCTACCGGCTCAGCGTGATTGTCGGACAGGGACAGCATGCCTTCATCAGCCGGCTGCAAATGGAGCGGGACAAAAACCGGATGATAAAAGTCACGCCTTCTTCCAGTCAATATTCGGCGCGGCAGGGTGAAGTGATTGCGGTAGCGGCTCAATTTGAAAATGTGAGCAGTCAGCCGATAACCGATGCAGCAATCACCTTGCTGGAGCCGTATGGCTACGGAATCACCGCCGTGGATTCTGCTGCAAAAGAAATTGATTTTTTGGCGCCGGGTGAGAAAAAACAGCTCTCCTGGCAGGTGAAAGCCCAGCGGTCTGACGAGGTTAATTTGGGGAAAGCCTGGGAGACGGGATTTGCTGTTGACGGTCTTCCCTTGCCGCAGCCGGTCATGATATCGGTTGCGGATCGCCGGCCGGGGAAAATTTTTTATGTGATGACCGAGGATCTGGAACCTATTGATTCGGCCGGTTATCCCACTGCCTGGGGCAATGGCGACGGCTGGCTGGAGCCGGAAGAATTTAAGACGCAAATGGTTGACAAGGCGGAAGCGCTTAACCGGATTGCCGAAAAGCATGGCGCCAAATGGACCCATTATATTGCCTGGCCGGCGGTAAGGGCTGCCGAATGGGCAGCCGGGCAGTCGACTACCGGACAATGGGCCGAGACAGTGACTGCTATCCGCCGGTCGGTTGAAAATCAGGCTGCCCGGGGTCATGAGTATGGCGTACACATGCATACCGATTACGATCCGTATTTGCCTGGCAACGTATTATCCTTCAATCCGGCGGTTGACGGGCTGTGGGCTAACCATCTGAAGCACGGCTGGGCTCATTCGGTGTCCACGGCAGGAGATTTTAGCGATCCCGCCAGCCGGACTGGGCTGCTGTATGTCTATCAGCGCATTTTAGCTGAATTGACGGAAAAATCGCCCCAGGGGCAATTGCTTACGTCCCGGGCCGGGTCTTTTGATTTCGGCAGCGGGGCTGATGATCAAAGTATGAGCACCGCAGCGTATCGGAAAGTGGGCTTGTGGGGTTCCAGTGACGCTGATGGCAATATTGGCGGAATGACAGCCGGCGATTACGGCCGGGAAATTTATTTCGCCGCGCCGGAGGATATCAACCATCCTGCAGCGGATTTGTCCCGGCTGGGATTGGTGGAGTTCCGGCCGACTCCCCGTGATCCTATTATGTATAATAATCAAACTGCGGCTGTTATGAACGGAAAAGCCGATGCGGGAATAGCTTATTTTACCGGCCCGGACGGAATTAAGCCGGGTGTTCATGCTATTATTGGCTTTACCCATGCTATGTTCGTCATGGGGCAGGGGGACTGGCGGAGTACGGAAGGCGGACAGTTCCAGGCCATTGATGATCATTTGGCCTATCTGGAACAATATGCTGCTGCAGGTCGGCTGACTTTTGCCACGGCCAGTCAGCTGGTACGGGCTTATTTGGACTATTACACACCCCAGCCGGTTGCGGTTTACGGCAAGCTGCTGGATAAAGGCTGGGGCTGGGACGAATATGAGGTGGACATTCTGGGCCGGGATATTCCCCGGGATGCAGTTCATCCTCACAGGGTCACTGTAAAATATCCACTCTATCTGCGGGACAGCGCTTACCGAATTGCTGTTCTAAAAAACGGCCAGGTTATTTACAGCACCTTTGGTCTGCCGACACCCGGCAACGATATGCCCTTGATTGTTGATGATGGCAAAGCGGTTTATAGCATGAAAGTTTATCATAATACAGGGATTTATCGGATCATGACGTATTGGAAGATGGCTAGAGATAAAGTGCGGGTATTTTGCTGTGGAAAGTAAACGATTAAAAATAAAATAAAAATTCCATTATTTTACAAAAAGAAGAAGGATATTTGTCCCCGATTGCGAATAAACATGTACAAGAAATAATAAAGGGAGCAAGGTGATTCAAGTATGTCGGAAGCAAAAGCCAAAATATTGGTCGTAGATGATCAACCGGGCATCAGGCGGTTATTGACGGAAGTCTTTTCCGAGGAAGGTTACCGGGTGGCTGCTGCGGCAAATGGCTATGAAGGAATCCAAAAAGTGAAAGACTTTCAGCCGGACTTGATTCTAATGGATATGAAGATGCCGGGGATGGACGGAATTGAAACACTGCGGGAACTGAAAAGTATGGGACGGGCGAACCGGGTTATTATGATGACGGCTTACGGTGAATTGGAATTGGTGAATCAAGCCCAGCAGCTGGGAGCCTTTTCGTATATTACGAAGCCTTTTGATATTATCGCTTTATGCAGCATGGTCAGTGAACAGCTTGTCGGCAGAGGCAATGCTGATTGCCAGTTAAAGATAGGTTGAATAACCCCTGGGGATTTCCTCAGGGTATTGATTTTTTAGGCAGGATTTTAATTTTGCTTGGCGAATTAATAAAAAAAGGCTTGACTTCATGTCAGGCTTTTGAAACAATAGATTCTTTTAGGTCAGGGAAGATGAGGCGTAGCTTCAGGAAGGGGGAAAAGATATGGTCATTCATACCGTTACTACAATGGCATTGTATTGTCCACGGTGCGGCAAATTGCAAAAGCACGATATATCCCGATTTTCTGCCAATCAGCCGTTCCAGCGGGAATTGTATTGCAGCTGCGGTCAATGGCAGGCATCCTTTTCCAGTGCCTGTCGTCGCCAATATCTATTAAGAATCCCCTGTACGGTGTGTCAGAGCCATCATATTATTTGCCTGGACAGTAAACAATTCTGGCGGGCTCAAATGGAGAAAATTTATTGCGGACAGGAAAATCTGGAAATCGGCTTTATTGGTGATCGCAAGATTATTGAGCATACGATTGCCGACCATAAACGGGAAATTGATAATGCAATCCGGGAAATGGACAGCGACGAATATGGGGAAAATATTGAAAATCCCCGGGTCATGCTGGAAATATTAAACCGGGTACATGATATTGCGGAAAAAGGCGGTGTTTACTGTCAATGTGGCAGTGCTGCCGTTGAAATTGTTGTTTTGCCAAATGGCGTTGAGTTAGTTTGTGCTCAATGCGGTACCCGCTTATTGGTCCCGGCTCAGGATGAGCAGGATATTCTTTATTTGGCAGCGATGGACAGCATTGAATTGATGTCGCAATGCCATCTTCATCGCAAACATTGACTGGCATTTCCCCAAAATAATAGGAGGAGGGCTACTGTTGAAGTTTTTTCTGGACACCGCGAACCTTATTGAGATTAAAGAAGCCATCGCTCTGGGCGTAGTGGCGGGAGTTACCACCAATCCTTCCCTGATTGCAAAAGAAAAGCGGAATATTAAAACAGTTATTCAGGAGATTGCCGGACTGATTACCGGGCCGGTAAGTGCCGAGGTGATTTCGACCACGGCGGAAGCCATGGTGCCGGAAGCCAGAGAACTGGCAGCTTTAGCCAAAAATGTGGTGATCAAGGTGCCATTGAATGCCGAAGGGTTGAAAACCGTAAAAGTGCTTAGTGCCGAAGGGATCAAAACCAATGTGACGTTGATTTTTTCCGCGAATCAGGCACTGCTTGCCGCCAGGGCGGGAGCCAGCTATGTCAGTCCTTTCATTGGCCGTCTTGATGATATTAGCCAGGACGGAATTGAACTGGTCAGAACGATAGCCGAAATTTTTGCCATCCATGGCATTGATACCGAAATAATTGCCGCCAGCATTCGTCATCCGCAGCATGTTACCCAGGCAGCCTTAGCCGGAGCGCATATTGCTACCGTGCCGTATAAGGTTCTCCTGACTCTGCTGCAGCATCCTTTGACTGATGCTGGCATTCGACGGTTTTTGGAAGATTGGAAAAAGGCGAATATATAGAGACAATAGTGACATATAATTTTTTAGAGGCGAGACCGGACTTGTGGGGGAATTTGGATAAAATCAGGAGGTAAGACAATGGATCGGGAGTTATCTTTAGAATTTGTACGCGTTACCGAGGCAGCAGCAATTGCCAGTGGAAGATGGATGGGAAAAGGAAATAAAATTGCAGCGGATCAGGCAGCTGTAGACGCTATGCGCAATGCTTTTGACAGTGTGAATATTACCGGCAGGGTCGTTATCGGCGAAGGGGAAATGGATGAAGCGCCGATGCTGTATATCGGCGAAGAGGTCGGCAACGGCGGCTTGGCAGTGGATATTGCCGTTGATCCGCTGGAAGGAACCAACCTGGTGGCAAAAGGTATGCCGGGATCGATCGCGGTACTGGCCATTGCCCCTAAAGGCGGGCTGCTGCATGCGCCGGATATGTATATGGATAAGATCGCGGTAGGACCTAAGGCTGCCGGAAAGATTGATATCAATGCACCGGTAAAGGAAAATTTGAAAGCAGTAGCTGTCGCTTTGGAGCGAAAAATTGAGGATTTGACAGTGGTTATTCTGGATCGGGAACGCCATGCTAAAATTATCAATGATGTCCGGGAGGCCGGTGCCCGGATTAAGCTGATTACCGACGGTGATGTATCACCGGTAATCAATGTCGGGATTGAAGGTACGGGGGTTCATATGATGCTGGGTATCGGCGGCGCTCCGGAAGGCGTGATCGCTGCCGCTGCGCTAAGATGTCTGGGCGGAGATATGCAAGGTCGGTTAATGCCGGAATGTCAGGCGGAAATTGAACGGGCCAAAACCATGGGAATTGATGATATTAATAAGGTACTGACAATTGATGATTTGGTTCATGGGGAAGATACGTTTTTTGTCGCTACAGCTATTACCCAGGGCGACCTCTTAGATGGAGTGCGTTATTTTGGCGGCGGGGTGCGGACTCATTCTCTGGTAATGCGTTATAAATCCGGTACAGTCCGGTTTGTTGATGCGATTCATAAGCTGGATCATAAGAACTTATTTATAAAACGGACGTAAAGCAGACTCATTTGATGGGGTAGGTCATGGCCTACCCCATGATTGTTGCGGCGGGGCAGGGGGCCGATGGCAGGCGGAATCTGCCAGGCAAAGCAGTGCAAGCCAGATTATGCATATTTTACCGTTATTGCGCTTATGCTAATACTGCCGCTAAATTTTAACCAGAGGTGATGCAATGGATTTTGCTCAAGGGAAAACAAGGACGAATTATCGGCGAAAAAAAACAATTCTTATTATGATAGCCATATTGGCTGCTATAAGCTTGCTGGCTGTCGAGAATTCCCGGGAAGGGAAAAATGAACCAACAAATATTGCCGATGAAACGGTTGTTCCGGACAGCAGTCAAGAGCAGCCGGTTGCACCGGCGAATATAATGTCGAATATTATTAAGACGCATACTGTGACGGAAGGAGAGACTCTGGGGACAATTGCGGCCCAATACAATATAGATGTAGATACACTTCTGGGCGCAAATCCTGAACTGAGTGAAGAGATCCATCCGGGGGATCAGTTGGTGATTTTACCGCAGAAGGGAGTATTGCACGCTGTAGATATGGGCGATACCTTATGGAGTATGGCCAATGACTATGGTGTGGATATGGAGATTATCATGCAGGCCAATGGAAAAACTTCGGAAGATCTGACCATTGGCGAGAAACTATTTGTGCCTGGCGCCAAACCAGCGGCGAAGAAAGAAGTTATGGTTGCCAGGGCGAAACCACAAGTATCCCGCGGTTCTGCCAACCGTTTTTCCTGGCCGGTACAAGGAGAAATCAGTTCGCCTTTCGGCTATCGCTGGGGAAGACTTCATTCCGGGATCGATATTGCCAACGATAGCGGCACATCGATTCACGCCGCCATGTCCGGCCGGGTAACCTATACCGGATATTATAGCGGCTATGGCTATACCCTTATTATGGAACATGCCCAGGGGTATGAAACGCTGTATGGACATTTGTCCGGTTTTGCAGTTGGCAGCGGCCAGTATGTGCGTGCCGGACAGGTAATCGCCTATATGGGAAGTACCGGGAATTCAACCGGACCTCATCTGCATTTTGAAGTGCATCAAAATGGGCGGGTTATCGATCCGATGAATGTTTTACCCTAATAGTATGGTTGATAGAATTCCGGCCATGAGTCCGGCTTGCATAAACGCAGGCCGGACTTTTTGCGACATAAGCAAAATCGTATAATTTCTGAAAAGACAGGCGATACTAATCACGATTTTCCATTATTACGAGGTGACCATGGCGTATGTGATAGCCTGCCTGATGGCGGCGCTGAGCTTTTTATTAAACCGCAGGCTGCTTCATTCTATTGGCAGTGTGACAGTAATCAGCTGTAGTCCGGTTCTCGAAGAAAGCGCTAAAACATTGCTGCCTTTTTATTTGGGGGCCGATATTCTAGCAACCCATGTATTGTTTGGGATACTGGAAGCCGGTTATGACTGGTATACCCGCGGCACTGCCGGTGCAGCAGCGCCTCTCTTCAGTATTTTGGGACATAGTTTATTTGGCGTAATTACCATAGGGTGTCTGTTTGTCAGCAGCAGCGTCTGGCTGGGGCTTAGCGGTGGCCTTTTAACGCATTTGCTATGGAATGTTACTGTGATTCGCTTGTTTTCAGGAGGGAAAAGATGAAAATACATTATACCTGTGAATGTTGCGGCGCTCCGATTGACACGTTGGAAGTCGAACGGGTGGATGAGGCAAGGCTGGGATTTGACTGCTTGACGGGAGAGGAACGCCGGGATATAATTAAAATTGATTCTTTAACCAATACAATATATGTACAGTCTCTGTGCGATGCGTGCATTGAAGAATTAGGTCTTACAGAGGAACCGGTATCCAATTATAAGGGAACCAATCTTCTGCATTAGGGAAACGTATATATCAGGGCTTTAGCAACGGCTAAAGCCCCTTTTGTCATTACTATGGGTAGATGGGGTGCTTTATGAATCAATTGTTTGAAGCTATGCGGTCCGATCCGGGAATCGCCAAAGCTTTACATTATTGCGCTGCGCAAAAAAAGCAAAGCTGGATTTACGGTGTGACATCGTCGCAAAAGAGTGTATTATTGGCGGCTGCCTTTCAATTTAGCCCTCGTCCGACGGTAATTATCACCGGCGGGCAGGAGAATTTGGAACAATTGCGGGGGGATTTAGCAACATTGCTGCCGGAAATTCCGGTCCTCGATTTTCCGGCTGTGGATATCGTTACTTTTACGGCTGTAGCAAAAAGTGTCGAATTGGCGGCCCAACGGATGGATGTACTGGGGCGAATGGCACGGGGGGAACAAATTGTCGTTTTAGCCACGGCAGAGGCAGCTATCCAGAAAGCTCTACCCAGGGAGGAATTTGAACGAAGCCGGATATCACTTCATGCGGCAGGCATGTTGGAACGGGAGCAACTGCTGGCAGCATTGACGTCTTTTGGCTACGAACGGGTGGACCAGGTGGACGGACTGGGACAATTCAGTGTCAGGGGAGGTATTATCGATATATACCCGGTGAACCGGCAGCAGCCGCTGCGGTTGGAGCTGTTTGGTGATGCTATCGACTCTTTGCGGGAATTTGATGCTGCTACCCAGCGCTCTCTGGCGAATGTGAACCAAGCGGATATTCTTCCTTTAACCGAACCGGAACACAGCGGCAAGCCGGCCGTGTTTTTGTCTTACCTGCCGGTTGATTCGGTTGTGATTCTGGATGAGCCCAGCCGGATTCGGGAGCAAATCAGCAAATTGGGAAAAGAAAATCCGGAGATAAAAAAACGGACTTTTGCCTGGTCGGAACTTGCCTCGGCGGCTCAGCTCGTAAATACAATCTATTTGTCGTTGATGCTCCAGAAGATACCCTGCACTCAGCCGGAAGAAATTATCAGCATTACAGCCAAAGGAATTGCCCCCTTTCATAAGCAGATGGAGCTGTTGGAAAGCGAGCTGAAAGTCTGGCAAGAACGATGTTATGCCATATTGATTTTATCCTCCAGCCGGGAACGGGCGGAGCTGCTGCAGCACAGTTTGAATGAACAGGGCCTGCCGGCTGTTTTCGGTGAGACAATGGCGTCGCTTCAGCCAGGGAATGTGCTGATTACGGTAGGTACTTTGACGGCTGGCTTTGAACTTCCCCATGCTCATCTGGCTGTGGTTGCCGAGCGGGATATTTTCGGCCGGCAGAAGAAGCGGCCTCGTCCCCGGGCTGCTAAGGGACAGCAGATCGCTTATTTCCGCGATATCAATATCGGTGATTATGTGGTTCATGTAAACCACGGTATTGGTAAATACGTGGGCGTGGAAACTTTGGATGTGGGCGGAGTACATAAAGACTATCTGCATATCCGTTATGCCGGTGAGGATAAATTGTATGTGCCTACCGACCAGGTGCATTTGCTGCAGAAATATATCGGTGCCGAAGGGGAGGTCCCCCGTCTCCACAAAATGGGCGGTGTGGAATGGCTTAAGGCGAAAACCAGAGCAAAAACAGCAGTGGCCGATATGGCCAAGGAACTGCTGGATATATATGCCAAGCGGCAGATAACGGTCGGCTATGCTTTTGAGCCGGATACTCCCTGGCAGAAAGAATTCGAAGAAGCCTTTCCTTATCAGGAGACGCCGGATCAGCTGGCGGCGGTGGCGGAAATCAAGGCCGATATGGAACAATCAAGACCCATGGACCGTCTGCTGTGCGGTGATGTTGGCTTCGGGAAAACGGAAGTCGCCATTCGGGCGGCATTTAAAGCAGTCATGAACGGCAAGCAGGTGGCTGTACTGGTGCCGACGACGGTATTGGCCCAGCAGCATTATCAGACTTTTAGTTCCCGTTTTGCCGGCTTTGGCCCGGTAGTGGACATGGTAAGCCGCTTTCGCAGTCCGAAAGAGCAGCGGGTTACTCTGGCTAAAGTGGCCAGGGGCCAGATAGATGTATTAATCGGTACTCACCGTATCCTGCAGTCCGATGTGGTATTCAAGGATATTGGTTTATTAATTGTGGATGAGGAGCAGCGGTTCGGCGTAGGACAAAAGGAAAAAATCAAAAAAATGAGCGCCGGGATTGACGTATTGACCTTGAGTGCCACTCCCATTCCCCGGACACTCCATATGTCCTTAGTCGGCGCACGGGATATGAGCATTATTGAAACGCCGCCGGAGGAGCGGTTCCCGGTACAAACGTATGTAGTGGAATACCAGGATGAAATTATCCGGGATGCGATTAAGCGGGAACTGAAACGGGGCGGGCAAGTATATTTTGTGTACAACCGGGTACAGACTATTGATAAAGTACACCGTCAGCTGGCTGAAATGCTGCCGGATGCCAAGATTCAGACCAGCCACGGGCAGATGCCGGAAGAACTGCTGGAGCAGGTTATGCTGGATTTTTACGAGGGTCATGATGATGTACTGGTTTGCACCAGTATTATTGAGAATGGGCTGGATGTACCGAATGCCAACACCATCATTATTTACGACTCCGACCGGTTTGGCCTGTCGCAGCTGTATCAGATGCGGGGCAGGGTGGGACGGTCGCACCGGATGGCCTTTGCCTATTTTACCTATCGGCGGGACAAAGTCCTGACCGAAGTGGCGGAAAAACGGCTGCAGGCTATTAAGGAATTTGCCGAATTGGGATCAGGCTTTAAAATCGCCATGCGGGATCTGGAGCTCCGCGGAGCCGGAAATTTATTGGGGGCTCAGCAGCATGGCCATATTGTCAGCGTGGGGTTTGAAATGTATTGCCGCCTGCTGGATGAAGCGGTGCAGGAATTGAAGACCGGCAAGATTGTCGAGCCGGCTGCCGAACCGGTATTGGAATTTGATGTGGAAGCATACTTAAGCGGCGACTATATTAGCGATGCCATGCATAAAATTGAAATATATCAGCGGATCGCCGCTATTCGCAGCGAGCAGCATATTCAGGAATTGCTGGATGAATTGATTGACCGGTTTGGTGAACCCAGTGAACCGGTATTAAACCTGCTGTCGGTGGCCAGGATCAAGAATCTGGCCCGTGAGTTGGGTGCCCGTTCGATTATTCAGAAAACCGGCGTGGTGGAGATCCTTTTCGGCGACCAGCCCAATGTGACTGTAGAGAATATCATGAGGCTGAAAAAAATCTTTCCCACTCGGATTTTAATCCTGCCCGGACCGCCGGAGAGGATCAATGTCCGAACAACTAAAATATCGGGAAAATCCCTGCTGAAATGGCTGTCCGGCTTATTGGCGGTGCTGCTTGGCAGGGAAGAGAAATAGGCAAAGACCGGTGAAAATTTTTGGATAATTAATCTTTTTTCAAATGACGGTAATGATGAATAAAAATGTTAGCGGGGATATATACTATCACTGAAATCAAATGTCAAAAGTTGTAGAAAAGGGGGGATACTGGTGAAAGCGACTGGAATAGTCAGAAGAATTGATGATTTAGGCAGAGTAGTTATACCGAAGGAAATTCGAAGAACATTACGGATTCGCGAAGGTGATCCATTAGAGATATATGTTGACCGCGAAGGCGAGGTGATTTTAAAAAAATACTCCCCGGTAGGCGAGCTGGGCGACTTTGCCAAAGAGTATGCCGACTCGCTTTATGAAGCAATTAATCAGATTATCTTAATTGCTGACCGGGATAATGTGGTCGCTGTCGCTGGTGCGGCAAAGAAAGAATTTTTAAATAAACCAATTGGCCAGTTACTGGAAAAAGTCATGGATGATCGTAAGGCTGTTTTGATCAACAATCCTGGTGAATATAAGCATGGCAAGGCTTGTCCCATTGACAGCGACGACGAAGAAGAGGGCTGCAAGTTTACGGCTGAGGTGATTGCCCCGATTATTGTTGAAGGCGATGCCATCGGCGCAGTGGTAATCTGTTCCAAGCAGCCGGGAGTTCAAATGGGCGATATGGAAACAAAATTAGCGGAAACCGCCGCCGGGTTTCTTGCCAAGCAAATGTCCCAATAAGGTACTTCCTGTTTGGGAATATTTAAGTAGCGAACAGTGTTCGCTACTTTTCTATATGTGCACTTTCTAGTAAAAGTAAGCGATATTTTTCCTATAAAACGGTTTTATCAGCCGGTATATTTTGTTATAATAAATAATGCCTTGTAATAAGGTTTTTTTGTTGGTTTTGGGTGATATTGGGGAGAGGAAGGACTTAGGTGAGTAAAGATACATTTCTAAAGGGCGCACTGATTCTCACAGCGGCCGGTATTATTGTAAAAGTGATCGGAGCGGTAAACCGTATTTTGCTGTCTCGTTTGCTGGGCGGTGAGGGAATCGGCCTGTATCAGATGGCTTATCCGATCTATCTGCTGGCACTGAGTATTTCCTCGGCAGGTATTCCGGTGGCAATTTCGATTATTGTTGCGGAAAAAATTGCCTTATCCGACTTTCGCGGCGCCAGCCGCGTGTTTCGTATTTCCCTTGGGGTATTGGCAGTAACCGGCGTTGTGTTCACCGTTCTATTGTATTTTGCCGCCGACTGGCTGACGGCCAACCATTATGTACGGGATGCAAGGGCTTATTATGCCATCGCCGCTCTGGCTCCGGCTATCTTTTTCGTTACCGTTTTGTCAAGCTACCGGGGTTATTTTCAAGGATTGCAGATGATGACGCCCACGGCCGTTTCCCAGATATGTGAGCAGTTTGTCCGGGTTGTGACCATGATTGCCCTGGCCTATATGCTGCTGCCCAAAGGATTGGAATATGCGGCAGCCGGAGCCAGTTTCGGCGCAGGACCGGGGGCGGCAGTCGGCCTTCTCGTCCTGATTTATTATTACTGGCGGCAGCGCAAAAAATTTCAGCATAAAATGGATACTCAGCCGGTGATGAAGCAGGAATCCGGGGTCAGCATTATCAGCCGGATTGTGAAGCTGGCCCTGCCGGTGTCATTAGCCAATATCATGCTGCCGGTGGTCTCCAATATTGACCTGCTAATCGTCCCGGCCCGGCTGGAAGTCGCCGGGTTCACGGTGGAACAAGCCACTGAATTATTTGGCTATTTGACCGGTATGGCTGTGGCCCTGATTAATTTACCGACTATTTTAACGGCCTCATTGGCTGCCAGTCTGGTGCCGGCCATCTCAGAAGCTTTTACGCTGCAAAACCGGCAGCGAATCTTTCGACGGACTAGTATGGCCATGCGGATCGCCAATTTAATTACTATTCCCAGTTTTGTCGGCATGTGTCTGCTGGCGACGCCGATCTCCCAGATGCTGTACGGAACTCCCAATGCCGGCACTTCCATTGCCATTCTTTCCGCCGGAATTGTCCTGCTGGGGATTCAGCAGGTAACTACCGGCGTACTCCAGGGGTTGGGTCATACGGCGATTCCTCTGGTGAATATGGTGATTTCAGCCCTTGTAAAAGTCGTGATGAGCTGGACGCTTACGGCCATACCCGCCTGGGGTATTAAGGGAGCTGCCTGGGCAACCAACGCGGATTTCGGTGTGGCGGCTTTGCTGAACATGTATTTTGTTTACCGGTATGTGGGTTTCAGCCTGAATGTAAAAGATACGGGGAAAGCCATTTTGTCCGCCGTTGTTATGGGCGCTGTTGTGCTGCTTACTTATGACGGGATTATGCTGAAGACATTTCATAATACGATTGCTACTTTGCTGGCAATTGGTGTCGGCGGCCTGGTATATGGCGCTGTTTTACTGCTGCTGGGGGGGGTACAGGAACGGGATGTGGAGCGCGTTCCCCGGATTGGCCCGCAAATGGTGAACCTGTTAACAAAACTGAAACTGCTGCGGAAATAATAAGTACCGTAGCCGGCAGGTTGACGCGGTTAATGTTCTGCCGGTACCGGGGATTCGAGGGATGAAGCTATGGGAGAAATTATAATTGCCGGGTTAGGCCCCGGACCTTTTGGTTTAATTACAGTGGAAACATTGGAAGTGATGAAGAATGCCGGGATGCTGCTGCTCCGGACAGCTAAGCACCCGGCTGTCAGCGAAATAACGGTCCGGAATATTTCCTTTATTAGTTACGATTTTTTGAACGATGGGGATCCCAAAGCGGATCAAAAAATTGCCGAAGACTGCATATCCCGTGCTGCCGGGGGAGGATCGGTGGTTTATGCCGTACCCGGCAGTCCTCTGGCCGGGGGAGAAACCGTGGCTTTTATCCGGCAGCTGGCGGAAGAAAAAAAGATCCCGCTTCGTATTCTGCCGGCTGTGAATACGTTGGACATGCCTGCTGAGCAGCCTCAGTTCACGTTGGAGCCGCTGGTGGATGTTATGACCCGTCTGCGTTCTCCCGGCGGCTGTGTATGGGACAGGGAGCAGAATCACAGCAGCTTGCGGCGGTATATTGTGGAAGAGGTCTATGAAGTACTGGAGGCTATTGACCTGAAGGCCGGAGATAAGCTGTGCGAAGAATTAGGGGATTTACTGCTGCAAATTGTGTTTCATGCCCGGGTGGCAGAAGAATGCGGTGAATTTACCATGCAGGATGTAGTGAATGAGGTAACGCAGAAACTGATTCGCCGTCATCCTCATGTATTTGGCGATATTACGGTGCGCGATGCGGCGGAAGTATTGGTCAACTGGGAGCAGATTAAAAAGCGGGAAAAAGGGAATGCGGACCGCAAGTCGGTACTGGACGGTATTTCTCCGGGACTGCCCGCTTTAATGCGGGCTTACAAACTCCAGAATAAGGCAGCGAAAGTCGGGTTTGACTGGGATGATATTGAACCTGTCTGGGGTAAAATAGAAGAAGAGCTGCGCGAACTTAAAACAGCGGTTCAGGATAAGGATAAGACCGCCGCTGAGGGGGAGTTGGGCGATGTGCTGTTTTCGATGGCCAATCTGGCCCGCTTCCTTGGCCTGGAGCCGGAGGTAGCCCTTAACGTAACCAACAACAAGTTCGTCAGCCGGTTTACGTATATAGAAAAACAGGTGCAGTCTCAAGGGCTTTCCTGGGATAAACTCAGCCTGGCAGATTTGGATATTTTATGGGAACAGGCAAAATTACGGGAAAATGTAAAAAAAAGCAGTGATTTTCGGTAAATTTTTTACTGACAGACAGGAATAAAAACATGAATAGCGAATAATGCTATTCGTAATGATTTTGATGAGGGGGCTAAATTTGTGAATAAGACTGAATTAGTAGCTAGTGTTGCAGAAAAAGCCGGGATAACCAAAAAAGATGCAGAAAAAGCCATTAATGCTTTGTTCAGCAGCGTTGAAGAAGCGTTGGCTCAGGATGATAAAGTGCAGATCATCGGCTTTGGAACCTTCGAAGTGAAATCCCGGGAAGAAAGAAAAGGTCGCAATCCACAAACTGGTGCCGAGATTACCATTCCGGCATCGAAAACTCCAGTATTTAAAGCTGGCAAGGGCCTCAAGGATATTGTAAATAAATAAAAAACCGAGAAACCAGGTCAGCGAGCCTGGTTTTTCTATACGCTTTATTAGGGGGAGCAGTGACAAGCATGACAGGAAATGTGCTCATTGTTGACGATGAAAATTCTATCCGGGAATTGATTAAATTTAATCTGCAAAAAGAGGGATTCACAGTCAGCGAGGCAGATAATGGCCGCAGCGCTGTACAAATGGTCAAACAGGATAAACCGGATTTAATGGTGTTGGATTTGATGCTGCCGGAAATTGACGGCTTGGAAGTATGCCGTATCCTGAAAAATCAACCAGCAACATCCGGTATTCCCATTATCATGCTGACCGCCAAAGCCGATGAAATTGATAAAATTATCGGCTTGGAGCTGGGGGCGGATGATTACATGACCAAGCCATTTAGTCCCAGGGAACTATTGGCACGGGTAAAAGCCGTTCTGCGGCGAAGCCAAAAAGATTTACCTCCGGCAGCAGGCGAGCTGGTTCTCGGTGCCTTAAGACTCAATTTTAGCCGTTATGAGGCTTATTTGGGTAAGGATAAGCTGGAGCTTACACCGAAGGAATACGAATTATTAAAACTGTTTACCACCAATACCGGCAGGGCATTTACCCGGGAACAGCTGCTGGAGAAGGTATGGGGCTATGAATATTATGGGGATACCCGTACCGTGGATGTTCATGTTCGTCATCTCCGCGCCAAACTCGGCGACGGGACAGAATTGGCTGAGGCGATTGAAACCGTTCGCGGCGTAGGTTACCGGCTGCGTGAAATTTAATATTTTATCATGCTGGATTGGCTTCTTAAGAACTGAAAAATTTTCACTGTCCGGTTAGTTAGGTAAAAGGATTAATTTTTTGATTCTAACTTTGAGCTGATATGGAGTTGACAAAATATGCAGGCAAAGAAAAGAGGAGAATAAAAGTGTACTTAAATGGCGACAAGGCGATTCCACTATATTATCAATTAAAAGAAATCATTCGGGATAAGATCGAGAGGGGTATATGGGCGGTTGGTGATCAAATTTCTAATGAAATGGAATTAGTTAATGAATATAAAGTAAGCCGGGCCACTGTGCGTCAAGCGATATTGGACTTAGTCCGGGAAGGTATTTTAATACGGAAAAAGGGAAAGGGGACATTTGTTGCCAGGCCTAAGCTTGCCGGAGATTTGACTATAAATTTTTATTATCCCGAAGAGTTTGGCACTAAGCATGTGCCTATGAGTAAAAGTATAATAGAGGCTCCGGCCTGGGTTGCGAATCAGTTGCAGGTAGAAGCTGGGGAAAAAGTTTATGAAATTATTCGCGTAAGGCTATTTAATGAGGAACCAGCTGCGGTGGAAACTTTGTATTTACCAGCAGATATCTTCCCGAATTTCCTAGAAACAGAGTTAGATGAACGTATATTTGATTTACTTGCCGAACATTTTGGAATAAGAATCTCAAAGTTTACTACCTATGTCGAACCCGTTCTATTAAATTCTTATGAGGCATCACTGTTACAGGTAAGTCAGGACCAGCCGGCATTAAAAATTACAAAGGTTGGATTAAATCAGCAAAGAAAACCGTTTGTATTGGCGATGAGCGTTTTTCGCGGTGATCGGTATAAGCTTTCATTTCAGCCACGATGAATTAGTGTAGAATTATATGTATACATTATTCATGGAAATGTAGTTGACAGGTAAAAAATGAGTTGATAAAATTAAGTCAACATATATGTACGGACATACGAACATATAAACATAATAATATACGTATATATACACATTGAGTTTGAAAAATATCATGGTATTCGTATGCAGCATTTTATTTACTATTATTTGCTGAAGTGAGGGCACTATGTTCATCTGTGAAGTAGTTGGTATAATCGCTTTTGCAGTAGCGGGATCTCTTATAGGTGTACAAAAGAATCTGGATATTTTTGGCGTAATTATATTAGCGATAACGACTGCGGTTGGCGGCGGGATTTTTCGCGATATTATGTTAGGCAACACGCCGCCGATGATTTTTAAAAATCCCAATTATCTATTTTTAAGTATAATATCCGCTATACCGGTATGTTTAATTTATAAGAAAATCAGCAAATATAATACGGTTATTAATGTATTTGACGCCATTGGCCTCGGTGCTTTTGCGGCATCAGGATCCAATATGGCTCTCCAGTATGATGGTAATACGCTGTTAATGATAATTACGATAGCGGTAATTACAGGAGTTGGCGGTGGCGCGATACGCGATGTTATGGTCAAGGAAATACCATTTATATTTTGTAAGGAAATTTATGCATTAGCGGTTATTATTGGTGCTTTTAGTTTTTATTTAACATATCCATATTTACCACAACCTCTACCCATGTATGTATGTTTTTTTGTAACAACAACCGTGCGATTAGTGAGCATTAAGTACAATTTAAATTTACCACCTGTTTCAAAGCAAATAGACGGAATTAATATTTGGGAAAAAATGAAAAATCAGTTTTGCTTAAAGCATTGATTTGTCATTTTTAAATATCATGAGGAGATTGATAATATGAGAGAGAGAATTAAAGAACAACCAGCACCAGAAGTAATTGAGTATTTATTTAAACCAGGCATTAGTAATGACATGACAAGATCGTATTCCACTATTTTGGCAATCAATGAAGCACATGTCATAATGCTTATGGAAGAAGGAATTATTAGCAGAGATGCCTGTACAAAAATACTAGCTGTATCAAAAGAGATGGACTTAGCTGGCAAGCCGACCTTTGAAATAAATTATGACCTTGAAGATTTATATTTCAATATGGAAGCGCATCTTATCAAAAAAGTCGGGTTGGATGTTGGTGGACAACAACACACTGGCCGTAGCCGCAATGACATGCTTGCTACTATTATCAGAATGGATAGCAGAGATTACTTTTTAAAACTTTGTGGCATGTTTAATGAATTACGTGAAGCGTTGCTTGCCTTTGCACAGAAAAACTCGGATGTTGTTATGTCCGGGTACACACATTTGCAGCCGTCCGAACCAATTACTATGGGACATTATTTTGCAGCTATACTACACGCGTTGGATCGCGATTATCAACGTATTATAAATGCTTATAGCAGATTAAATATCTGTCCGCTTGGCTCTTGTGCAATGGCATCGACTTCTTTTAAGATTAACCGCGATACAACATCTAAACTATTAGGCTTTGATGATTATATGGGTAATTCGTTAGATGGAGTTGCATCCCGTGATTATGTAATGGAAATTGAAGCAGCTTTTGGTATAATGATGAACAATCTTAGCCGTATGGCGCATGATTTGTATATATGGGCTACGCCGGAATATGGCTATATAGAAGTCGGTGGTTCAGTAGCTGTATGCAGTAGCATTATGCCGCAGAAAAAGAACCCTATGACGTTAGAACATATAAAAGCAAAAGCCGCTCATTTGGAAGGATTTTTCGTTTCAGCCTATAGTGCCTTAAAAAACACTCCTTTTACTCATGCTAGAGATATTAGTTGTGAATCTGTTAGTTATTACTATAGCGCTCTAAAAGAAGTAGAAGCGGCTGTCCGACTTGCCGCCGTAACCATAAAAACGATTAAGGTTAATAAAGAATTAATGCTTGAGCGGGCTAAAAACAACTTTTGTACAGTGACAGAGCTTGCTAATTATTTAGTTAGATATGAAAAAATTTCTTTTAGAGAAGCACATGAAATTGTTGCAGGGCTAGTTGCATATATGATTGAAAATAAAAAATCCTCCGAGGATATTGATAAAGAAGTTTTAGCCAAGCTTGCGTTGAAAACTTTTGGCCAAAAAATTACTTTGACGAATGAGCAAATTGCAAACGCGTTAAACCCAACATTAAATGTTAATTCTAAAGATGCCGCTGGTGGACCGGCCCTCAAAGAAGTTAAAAAACAACTACATAAGCTGTCAATATTATTAGATCGGGATAAAAAGGAATTAGCGGAACGAGTTGAAAAAGTCGATTTGGCAAAAGCAGCACTACAAGCGAAAGTAGATAGTATTTTAGATAACTAAAAAAGAGTTAAAATAAAGGTTTGGCATATAATTTGGTTGCAAATTGACTTTAAAAAATTATGTGCCAAACCTAATCAATATAGGGTAGATTAAGGGAAAACGATATTCAAGGAGGACAGAGTATGTTTTTATTGGAGTTTGCAATCGTCATCGCAGTGATGATACTTGGTGCTCAATATGGTGGAATATTTTTTGGTATGGCCGGGGGCGTTGGGTTAGCAATATTAGTTTTTGCTTTTAAACTTGCACCGGCTTCTCCGCCAATTGCAGTTATGCTTATTATCATGTCTGTTGTCTTAGCCGCCAGCACATTACAAGCAGCCGGCGGTATGCAAGTGCTCGTAAAAAAAGCGGAGGAATTATTGCGCAAGAATCCAAGTAAGGTAACCTTTTTTTCCCCTTTAATAGCATGGATCTTTACATTTATGGCCGGTACTGGCAACGTATTATACAATATTTTACCGGTTATTGCGGAAGTCGCTCGCGAGGCTAAAGTGCGTCCTGAAAGGCCCATTTCGATTTCAGTAATTGCTTCTCAACATGCTGTAGTTGCTTCCCCAATTTCAGCGGCAACCGTTGCATTAGCTAGTATGCTGGCTCCCCAGGGTGTTACATTAATACAAATAATAATGGTCTCCATACCGGCAACACTAATTGGAATCATGGCAGGAGCATTAGTTGTTAATAAATTAGGCAAAGAGCTTGAAGATGATCCTGTGTATATTAAAAAGATGGAAAAAGGATTGATCCCGGTGCTGACATCGCAAGAAAAGGATGCCATTGCAGAGAGGAAAGAAGCCAAATTATCAGTTGGCATATTCTTATTGGGAGCACTCCTCGTTGTTTTGTTAGGAACATTTTCTTGGTTAAGACCGGATGTTGTTAATGCCGCCGGTAAAGTTATTAAGCTAGATATGACGAATGCAATTGAAATCGTTATGCTTTGTATTTCTGCGTTAATGGTTGTCACTTGTAAAGTTGATGTCGACAAAGTTATTTCCGGTTCAGTATTTAGAAATGGTATGCTGGGTGTAGTAAGCGTCTTCGGTTTGGCATGGATGAGTGATACTTTGCTTGCCAATAATCTTGTTATTGTAAAAAGCTCAGTACAGGAAATAGTTAAGGCACAGCCAATGTTATTTGCTTTTGCACTATTTGTCGCATCTGCGATTACACATAGCCAAGGCGCTACAGTAGCCGCTTTAGTTCCTGTAGGTATTACCTTAGGAGTTTCCGGCTTAACTATAGCGGCAATGTTTCCAGCAGTTTGCGGATATTTCATTATCCCAAGTACAGGGGTTTTACTTGCGGGTGTAGCCTTTGATAGAACAGGTACAACAAAAATAGGCAAATATGTAGTCAATCACAGCTATATGATTCCGGGCATTGTTTCAACAACTGTAGGTGTACTTACCGGATTCATCATTGTTCATATGTTTTTTTAAATGATATTGATTTATATTTATTATGTATATTAGTATTAAAATAATTTTTAAAATTTTCGGATTGCTTTTTCGGAGCAGAATAAGTAATAGTAGCAGAAGAAGCACAGCAAGATAATTATTATCTTGCTACTACACACTTACTCGTCGTGGAGGATCGTGTAATGCTGAGGAACGACACGAGCGCCAGACGAGGTTTTGCGGGAGAGTGATGCCAGCGGGCATCACTCTTTTTTTGTCTCCGGCCTGTATGAAAAAGCATCAGCCATTGTCACGATAAAGATGAGGGAAGAAGCATAGTGAAATGAAAATAAGCAATAATATATACAGGCAGCCAATATAAAATTCAATTCATAATAAAAGATTACTCACCAATCCCCGAATATCTAATACAAAAAAGGAGATAAGAAAACAAATGCAAAAAAAAGTGCTGATCATTAATGGTTTGGCAAGAACGCTAATTGTTGATCCCGAGGCCAGCTTGGCAAGTGTGCTGCGGGAACAGCTTTTGCTGACCGGCTGCAAGGTTGGCTGTAATCAAGGTCAATGCGGTACTTGTTCTATTATTATGGATGGCAAAGTCGTAAGAGCCTGTATAATGAAATTGAAAAGAGTGCCGGATGAAGCCCGTATTACTACGATTGAAGGTCTGGCAACACCGGATAATCTTCATCCGCTGCAAGTGGCCTGGATGGCCTACGGCTGCGCCCAATGCGGTTTCTGCAGTCCCGGCTTCATTTTGTCGGCTAAGGTACTGCTTGATGGAAATCTCAATCCTACCAGAGAAGATATACGCAATTGGTTTCAAAAGAATCGTAATGCCTGCCGCTGTACAGGCTATAAACCGCTGGTAGACGCTGTGATGGCAGCCGCTAAAGTTATTCGCGGCGAAATGCGCAAAGAAGAGTTGTTGTATAAACCTGTCGGCAACAAGATTTATGGGACAACCTATCAGCGCCCGTCCGCTTTACAGAAAGTCACCGGCACCTGGGATTATGGTGCCGATATGGCGCTGCAAATGCCACCGGGCACGTTACGGTTAGCATTGGTGCAGGCGGAAGTATCTCACGCCAACATAAAAGACATCGATACTGCTGAAGCTGAGAAGATGCCCGGAGTTTATAAAGTTATTACTCACAAAGATGTCAAGGGGAAAAACCGCATTACCGGACTTATCACTTTTCCAACCAATAAAGGCGACGGCTGGGATCGGCCTATCCTCTGCGACGAGAAAGTGTTCCAGTTTGGTGATGCCATCGCAATTGTTTGTGCCGATACCGAAGAGCATGCCAGAGCTGCGGCTAAGAAGGTTAGGGTCGATTTGGAAGTACTGCCGGCTTACATGAGCGGGCCTGCCGCCATGGCGCCGGATGCCATCGAAATCCATCCCGGGGTGCCCAATATTTACTATGAGCAGGGGATTGTAAAAGGCGAAGACACCAAGCCGATTATGGATAGAGCCGATGTCGTAACGGTGGAAGTTGAAACGTATTGCAGCCGTCAACCGCATTTACCGCTGGAGCCTGACTGTGGAAGCGCCTATATTGATGAGGAAGGCCGTCTGACAATCCACTCCAAGAGTATCGGACTGCATTTGCATCATGCCATGATTGTGGCAGGAATTGGCATTGAACCGGAGAAATGCCGTCTTGTGCAAAATCCGACCGGGGCTACATTTGGCTATAAATTCAGTCCGACCATCGAAGCTTTGCTCGGTGTCGCCTGTTTGGCCTGTGATAATAAACCTGTTACCCTGAACTTCAATATGTTCCAGAATATTACCTATACCGGGAAGCGGTCGCCCGCTTCTGTCAAATGCAAGCTCGCTGCCGATAAAACAGGTAAGTTACTGGCCATGGAAACCGACTGGTGGCTTGATCATGGCCCGTATAGCGAGTTTGGCGATCTCGTAACTTTGCGGCAGGCTCAATTTACCGGTGCCGGGTATGATATTGCCAACATTCGCGGTAAAGGCCGTACGGTGTGCACCAATCATGCCTGGGGTTCTGCTTTTCGCGGCTACGGATCCCCCCAAGCTTTTCTGGCCTCCGAAACTGCCATGGATGAATTAGCGGAAAAACTGGGGATGGACCCATTGGAGCTTCGTTTCAAGAATATTTACCGTCCGGGAGCTACTACTCCGACCGGGCAGGTACCGGAAGTGTTTTGCCTGGAAGAAATGTTTAACAAGATTCGTCCCTTATGGGAAGAAGCCAAAAAGCGTTGTAAGGAACTCTCAACGCCGGAGAAAAAGCGCGGCGTCGGTTTTTCGCTGGGGATCTATGGCTGCGGCCTTGACGGCCCGGACAGCTCGGAAGCCTGGGTAGAATTGACCAAAGATGGTGTAACCATAGGGAACTCATGGCAGGATCATGGTCAGGGCGCGGATATCGGTGCATTAACCCATGCCCATGAAACCCTTCGTCCCCTTGGCATTAAGCCGGAGCAAATCAAGCTTGTTATGAATGATATGGCATTTACTCCCAACAGCGGCCCGTCAGGCGGCAGTCGGTCTAATGTAATGACCGGTAATGCTACGGTAGTTTCCTGCGAAATGCTGCTGAATGCTATGCGTAAGCCTGACGGCACATATCGTACCTATGACGAAATGGTAGCTGAAAATATTCCGCTTCATTACGATGGAAAGTGGACGGCATCAATGTGCAGTGACTGCAGTGCTGAGACTGGTCAGGGCAACCCCTTTCCTATTTACATGTATGAACTGTTCATGCCGGAAGTGGAAGTCGATATGAAGCTGGGAAAGGCTAAAGTTGTTAAGTTTACGACGGTTGCTGATATCGGGACGATTACCAATAAAATTGTTACCGACGGCCAGATTTACGGCGGTTTGGCCCAGGGCATCGGGCTTGCGCTTACCGAGGATTTTGAGGACCTCAAAAAGCACACTACGCTGGCTGGCTGCGGTTTGCCGTATATTCAGGACATTCCTGATGATATACAAATTATTTACAACGTCACACCGCGGGAGAATGGACCGCACGGTGCTGCCGGCACAGGCGAAGGTCCGCTGACTGCTCCGCACCCGGCTATTTTAAACGCCATCTACAATGCATGCGGTGTACGCATTTACGCCATTCCGGCATTACCGGAAAAAATTAAAGCCGGTCTTAACGCCATGGCTGCCAAGGAGCAAGGTGTTAACGTCAAATAAATCGGCAAGAAATCACATAAACCTGGAACGGACGGGAAAGGCCGGCTTTCCGTTCGTTTTGGGTTTATCCGTACCAGGGAAAGGTGGGCTTCATATGGATCAAAAATTATTGCGTGAACGGGAAGCTAAATGTGTTCAAGAAAATCCGCCAGGCTGCACGGCCGGGTGCCCGGTCCATGTTGACGCCAGGGGGATAGCTGATGCTGTCCGTAAAGAAGATTACGCAAAAGGATTTGCGCTATTTCAGCGAATGGTTCCTTTCCCCGGGATTATTAGCAGGATTTGCGACCAGCCCTGCCGGCGGGACTGCAGGCGTAATGAGATTGGTGAGTCCATTTTTATCAGAGCTTTGGAAAAGGTCTGCGTCGACAACAGTTATACTGCGTCCAATATAATGCTTCCTCCGGCTAAAAACAAGAAAGCGGCTATCGTAGGTGCTGGTTTGAGCGGCCTGGCGGCGGCATTTGAGCTTGGCCGAAAAGGCTATAAAGTTGACATATTTGAAGCAACAGACCATTTGGGGGGAACTATCAGGGATATATCCGAAAAGCAGCTGCCCCGGCAAATCATTGACAATGATTTTTCCATTTTAAAAAAACTTCCCGTAGATATTCACTATAATACACCGGTTACATCGTTAGACAGCCTTCTGGAACAATTTGATGCCATTTATCTGGGCACAGGTAGTCGGCAATCGGTCAGCGGGGATTTTGGTCTTACCAGGGATGAAAGCGGGAGAATACAGGTTGATCCGCTGACGTTAGCAACAAGCCGGGACAAGGTTTTTGCCGGCGGCAGCCTCCGGGGTGAATATAAAGTCCATTCGCCAATCAGCTCAATATCTGACGGGAAAATTGCTGCGATTTCAATTGACCGGTTATTTCAAAACGCATCACTTACCGCTAATAGAGAAAATGAAGGACCGTTCGCGACAGCTTTATATACAAGTTTGGAGGGAATAGACCCTGAGCCTGGGGTGCGTGCAGCTGCTGCAGACGGCAGCTACACCAAGGAAGAGGCCGGCCGGGAAGCCGGCCGTTGTTTGCAGTGTGAGTGTTTGAAATGCGTAGAAGCCTGCGAGTATCTGGCACATTACCGCGCTTATCCTAAACGGTATGTGCGGGAAGTATACAATAACTTATCCATTGTTATGGGAATTCACCGTGCCAATAAGATGATTAACTCGTGCAGTCTGTGCGGTCTTTGCGAGCAAATCTGCCCCGGTAATTTGAACATGGGTGAAGTGTGCCGGGAGGCACGGCAAATTATGGTTGAAAAAGGAAAGATGCCGCCGTCGGCCCATGATTTTGCCTTACGTGATATGCAGTTCAGTAATAGTGATAAATTTGTACTCAACAGGCACCAGCCTGGCTTTAAGTCGAGCAGGACGGCTTTTTTCCCCAGCTGTCAGTTAGCGGCGTCTTCCCCTCAATGTGTAAAGAAAATGTATGAATTTTTGTGTAAAAAAATAGACGGCGGCGTCGGGTTGATGCTGGGCTGCTGCGGCGCTCCGGCCGACTGGGCCGGACAAGAGGCGCTGTTTCGGGAAGCAATGCAAAATCTGGAGGGCCGCTGGCGTGATTTAGGCAGCCCCAGGGTTATTACGGCCTGTCCAACCTGCTTTAGTATGTTAAAGCATAATTTGCCGGCTATGCCGGTTGAAACAATATACGAACTGTTAGACCGTCTGGGATTGCCGGAGAATGTGGAATTATCAGCTGCGCCGCAAAAATTGGCTATCCATGACAGCTGCACTACAAGACATGAGACGCAAATGCAAAACAGCGTACGAAAAATTCTGCGCAAACTGGGTCATCAGATTGAAGAACTGCCTTATAACCGTGAGCAGACGCTATGCTGCGGCTATGGCGGATTAATGATTTATGCAAATAAAGAAGTCGCGGACAAAGTAATCAATAGACGGATTAAGGAAAGTGAGACAGACTATTTGACTTATTGCGCAATGTGCCGGGATAATTTTGCCAGTCGGGGCAAGCATGTTTACCATCTGCTGGATCTGATTTTTGGCAGCGGCAGGGATGATCCGGCCGGGGGGGAATGTCCCGGCTATTCTCAGCGACAGGAAAATCGCGCAAAATTAAAGGCCTTGCTTTTGCGGGAAGTTTGGGGTGAATCCGTGGAGGAACCACAAGCTGATGTCAAAGTAATTATTCCCGAAAATGTAAGCTGCAGCATGGAAGAAAGGATGATTCTTGTCGATGATGTTGCTAAAGTTATCGCGTACGCCGAAAGTACCGGCAATAAGCTTAAGGACAGTGAGAGCGGTTATTACATAGCATATTTTCAGCCTGCCGGTGTGACCTATTGGGTGGAGTACCTGCCGAAAGACGATGGCTATATTGTTCGAAACGCTTATTGCCACAGGATCAATATTATCGACTGATGGAGGAAGATGATGAGCAGTCAGACAGGCCGGCAGCAAATAAATATCGTATGCGTTAAATGCGGGATCCAGCTTACACTGGGAAAGGTAACCTTATCCTATCTTGGCAGCCGCTTTCCGGTTGAGCTTTATAAATGTTCCCAGTGCGGCTTGGTGTACATTCCCGAGGAGTTAGCCAATGGAAAAATGAAACAGGTAGAAGCCGCCATGGAGGATAAATGATGCTGGATCAACATCCGGGCGGGCTGGCTTTAACAAAGCGGGCTATTGATTATTGTGCTTTTCCCCTAGGAGCAACAGTGGTTGACGTCGGTTGCGGCACCGGCACTACAGTAGAATACCTGAGTAATTATTGCGGAGTGCATGCAGCAGGCGTTGATCTATCGGCGCCCAGGCTGGAGCAGGGGAGAAAACGTTCCGCCGGGTTATTGTTCATTCAGGGAACTGCTGAACGGCTGCCTTTTGCCGACGCTTCTGTTGACGGAGCTATAGCCGAATGCAGTTTATCGGTTATGCAGCATACCGGAACAGTAGTGGGTGAGATTAGCCGTATCCTTATTGACAGAGGAAAGCTGGCCGTAACCGATTTATATGTCAAGAATCCGGGCGATCCTTCAGCAGCCTGTCATCTGCCGGTGGCAGACAGTAAAACTAGCCATATGGTTGGCAAAGATTTGTTAAGTATGTTAGAGAAAAACGGGTTCCAGATCATTGTCTGGGAAGATCAATCTATTTTCTTACAAGAATTTGTTGCCCGTTATATTATGGAGCATGGTTCAATTGAACAACTTTGGCAATGTATACCAGGCAATAATGTCCGGAAAAATTCCGGGAAAGCAATAAACAGAGCTAAGTTAGGCTATTTTTTACTGGTGGCTGAGAAACGAAAAACGGGAGGACGAAATAAGGATGGAGGATACTACATGCCCACGCTGCGCTAAGCCAATAGCGGAAGGCCCCCTGTATCAATGCTGCAGGTGCTTTACTGTATATTGCAACAATTGTAATGACACAAAGAATGGACGGGTTTGTCCCAACTGTAAGCTGGGTTCACGGTTAATACTTTCTTCAAAAAAATGATCGATATGATGCTTGATAGCTGCTCGCGGGAGGTAAGATGATGAAAGAAGCTGCGGCTTCAATTGATAAAATTGAAGCGGATTGGATTATCGTTGAAGTGATTGACAAGCATACGGGAAGAATGTTTCGACGCAATCTTCCGGTCAAATATTTGGAAACGGATAATGGATTAGTATTGTCGGGAGAAACACTAGACGGCAGTCCTGCTCAGATCAATTTTTTTTCCGAGGCAGCTCTCGCCAAAGTACAGGATTTGCTGGGGAAGGGACCTGACTCTCCGCAGTGCAGTGACCGTTAAGTAGTTTACTAGCGGGTGAATATTTTGCAGCATTATGCTTTATGTCACCCCCAAGGAGGACGCCGAATGATATTTAATAAACTGTTATCGGTTATGGATAATGGGGGAGCAGCAGATATTTTTACCATAATTGACAGCAATCCTAAAAATTGTCCGGCTATCGGAGAAATGCTGATCGTTTATTCAGACGGCAGGATCGATGGCCATATGGATGAAGCTGTTATTGAACAAATACAGGATATAGTACAGCAATCGGTGTGGACTAAACCGGTGTCGATTTGGGTTCAAAATCAAGCCGGCGGCAGGTATCGGATTTTTTGGGATCGGATGGCAAATAAATTCCGTGCTATCGTATTCGGCGGCGGTCACATCAGCCAGCCCCTTGTCCAAATACTGTCATTATTGGAGTTTGAGGTTACAGTAATTGACGACCGTCCTAATTTTGCCAATCAGGCTAGGTTTCCCGGAGCGAACCAAGTTATTTGCGAGAGCTTTCAGCTGGTTTTAAAAAATCTGCAGATAGGCAGCGACGCGGCTGTCATTATTGTAACCCGCGGGCATAAATACGATATGGATTGTTTACGCGCTACCATGGGAAGCGGCGCCCGGTACTTGGGGATGATTGGCAGTAGAAGGCGCGTCAAAGAGATTGTCAATCTCCTGCGGGAAGAAGGGGCGCCGGCAGGGTTTGAGACGCGGCTCAGAGCGCCAATCGGACTAGACATTAAGGCCGAAACGCCGGTCGAAATAGCAGTGAGCATTGCTGCCGAAGTAGTTTCGGCTTTTCGCGGCGGCTCTGGTCTTCCGTTAAGTAGTCGCAAGGAAGTGCCTTAATGGACCGGAAGATATTGAGCGCTATCTGCGAAATAAAAAGAAATAGCGAAAAAGCTGCCTTGGTTACTATAGTTGAAACTCGCGGCTCAACCCCGCGTAAAGCGGGAAGCAAAATGTTGGTTCTGCCTGATGGCAGATCATTTGGGACGATTGGCGGCGGCTGCGGCGAAGCGGAGGTCAGACGCCAATCGCTGACGGCGCTTGATGAGAATCGGTCCAGGCTGTACACTTTATCGATGGTGAACCAAGCAGCCGCCGATGAAGGAATGGTTTGCGGAGGCGTCATGGAGGTATTCATTCAAATCATTTGCTAGGTGGCGCTGCTTATTAGCGTGATAATGGAAAGGTAGTGAGAATATGACCGACATGTTTCTTAAGATGGTCGAGCTGTCACAACAGGGCTTTTACTGCAGCCAAATCTTGCTTATTATCGGGTTGGAGGCTCAGGGAAAGGAAAATTCGGATGTAGTACGGGCTATGTCCGGTCTGGCAGGAGGACTGGGTTTTTGCGGCAAAACCTGCGGCGCTTTGACGGGTGGAGTTTGTCTGATCGGTCTTTATGCCGGTAAGGGGACAGCCGAAGAGCTGGAAGACAGCCGCTTTAGCGACATGATAAGAGAGCTTGTGGAGTGGTTTGAAAAAGAGGAGTGTTTCCAGTATGGTGGAATTGCCTGCAGCAATATCCTGGGGAATAATCCATTAAATCGCCCGGCCCGTTGTCCTCAGCTTGTGCAAAAAACCCTCGCTAAAGTAGTCGCTATTCTGTCGGCTAACGGGTACACTCTTTCAGGGAAACTTAGTTAGTAAGCTTATGATAGCAGGACTCATTGCAGCCGCAGGATATTCCACACGGATGGGCGCATTTAAACCGTTGCTGCCCCTGGGTGGTAAAACGGTGCTTGAAACAGCCATTGACAGTTTACGTCAGGGCGGTATACAGGATATCAGAGTAGTAACCGGTTATCGGGCAGAAGCACTTCAGCCTGTGTTGAAACGATCAAACGTTCGCAATATTGAGAATCAAATGTATGCGGCAGGTATGTTTTCCTCTGTCGTTGCCGGGCTGAAGAGTCTAACCGGTGAAGCCGAGGCATTTTTTTTGTTGCCGGGCGATAATCCGCTTATACGCCGATGTAGTATTAAGGCTATGACGCGGGTGTACCGCAAGACGGGTGCAGCCGTAGTGTATCCTGTTTTTAAAGGCCAGAGGGGACATCCGCCGCTTATCAGCGACAGATGTTTTGCAAGTATCCTCAGCGGCGATGGAGTTGGCGGATTAAGGCATATTCTTGCTCAGTTTGACGCTGTTTCCGTAGAATTTGAGGTGGCCGATCAAGGGGTGCTGCTTGACATGGATACTATTGAAGACTACGAGAAACTAACAGAATACTATGCCCGGCGGAAGATCCCAACTTATGCGGAATGTCTTGCTATGTTGAATCAGCATCAGGCTGACGGCAGAGTATTGCAGCATGGGCAGACAGTTGCTGCTGTGGGCTGCAGCCTGGCTGCCTTGCTTAATCGAGCTGGCGTGGTGAAGCTTGATCTTGCTTTAGTGGCCGCCGGGGGCCTTGTACACGACTTGGCTAAAGGAAAGCCTGATCACCCCAAGCGGGGTGAACGGCTGCTTGCCTGTATGGGGTTTTCTGACCTGGCTGGTATCGTCGCCTCTCATATGGATCTGGAATTTGCGGCGGACACTGTAATTGACGAAGCAGCTATTGTTTTTCTCGCGGATAAGTTAGTTCAGGGAGATAAAGTGGTAACCCTTTCTGAACGGTTTAGTCCATCATTAGAAAAATTTTCCGGCAGCCCTGAAATATCGGATTCAGTTGTCCGCAGAATGCGGACAGCGGAAACCATTAGGAATAAAGTGTTGAACCTTCTGGGCAGCAGCTTTCCTGACGGTGATCTCCAGGAAAGCAGAAATAAAATTGAGATATTTTTAGAAAAATTGCTAAATCGGTAAATTGCTGACGGGGAGAGATAGCTTAGCCATGGATGACAGAGAAAAAGAAGAAATTTTACTTTCGGAAACGCAAAGTGTATGCCCCGAATGCTTGCAGCGTATTCCGGCCCAACGGGTGGCAAGGGGAAACCGCGTCTTTTTGAAGAAATGCTGCCCGGAGCATGGCGAATATCAAGTCTGCGTGTGGCAGGGAGAACCCGGGTATCTGGAATGGACTAACGACCAGCCCCCATCTTCGCCGACGGTGTGCGCAACTGAAGTTAACCGGGGCTGCCCGTTTGACTGCGGCTTATGTCCGGAACACCGTCAGCAGACTTGCTGTGTGCTGCTGGAAGTGACCAATCAATGTAATTTATACTGCCCTGTCTGTTTTGCCGCAGCCTCGCCGGGTAATGTGCAGGAGCCGGATCTCTCGGTTATTGAGGGATGGTACCGGATGCTTATGCGCAGCGGCGGTCCTTATAATATCCAGTTATCAGGCGGTGAACCAACCGTTCGTGACGATCTGCCGGAGATTATCGTTCTGGGAAAACAGCTGGGGCTTGATTTTTTTCAAGTCAATACCAATGGCTTACGGCTGTCATCGGATGAAAATTATGTCGGCAGGTTGAAGGCTGCCGGTTTAAATTGTGTTTTTCTGCAGTTTGACGGAATGAGCGATAATGTTTATTTAAAATTGCGGGGCAGGCCGCTGCTCGCTATCAAGAAAAAGGTGATTGAGGTTTGCGCTGCGCATAATATTGGGGTTGTACTTGTACCCACATTGATACCGGGCGTTAATGACGGCCAAATTGGTGAGATTATACAATTCGCCGTCAGTAAAATGCCGACTGTGAGGGGAGTCCACTTTCAACCGGTCAGCTATTTTGGCAGGTATCCCAAAGAACCCCAGGATGCTGATCGGCTGACCATTCCTCAGATTATTGGCGAGATTGAGCGGCAGTCGGGCGGGAAAATGAAGGCCAGCCATTTTCGGCCGCCAGGCGGCGAGCAGGCTCATTGTTCCTTTCATGGCAATTTTGTTTTAATGCCTAATGGGGAACTAAAGCCTCTAGTGCAGGAAACCGGTGCTTGTTGCTGTCAAGCCAAACCCACAGCCGACGGGGCAAAACGTGCCAGGCAGTTTGTTGCCAGGCAATGGTCATCATCCCGGAAGACAATGGTTAATCACAAAGAAAAAGTGGTTAAGGCTGAAGCCGGTAAGCTAAACAGCCTTGATGAATTTTTGGAACGGGTGAATACGTATACGCTTGCCGTATCCGGTATGGCGTTTCAGGATGCCTGGACTTTGGACTTAGACCGATTGAAGCAATGCTATATTCATGTTGTCGGACCGGATAACCGGCTGATTCCTTTTTGCGCCTATAACCTCACTGATCGGCTGGGCAGGACTCTGTATAGGAGGACACCATGACGGCCGGATTGGCAATGACACCATTAGAGTCTTGGACAGCGTCAAAGCTAGGAGCAAGCGGCGGGCAAATGACAAGAAAGCAGATTGAGTGCTATCAGTTAGAGCGGATAAATGAGACGATAGCACGTGTGCGGAGTTTGAGTCCTTTTTACCGCCGCCGCTTAGCGGGCTGCGGACCCGAATATCTTACAAAGTTAGAAGAGTTTGCCGGGTATCCTCTGACAACAGCCAATGACATTATTGAGCACGCTATTCAAATGCTGTGTGTTTCCCAGAGTCAGATCAGCCGGGTAGTCACACTGACTACCTCAGGGACTACCGGCAATCCCAAGCGACTTTATTTCACTCCTTTTGATCAGGAGCTGACAATTGATTTTTTTCGCTGTGGTATGTCAACGCTGGTGAAACCGGGTGATAGGGCGCTGATTCTGCTGCCAGGTGAACGTCCCGGCAGTGTAGGTGATCTTTTGCGTAAGGCATTGCAGCGTATCGGCGTTCTGTCTGTTTCCTATGGTCTGGTTGCGCAGCTGCCGGAGGCGGTCTTTACAATGTGTCAGGAACAGGCAAACTGTCTTGTCGGCATTCCGGTACAAGTTCTGGCTATGGCCCGGTTTTGGGAAATATGGGGGAAAAGCAATTGGGCGCCGCGATGCATACTGCTGAGTACAGATTATATTCCTGCCGCCATTGTGCTGGAACTGAAAAGGATTTGGCATTGCGAAGTTTATGAGCATTATGGCATGACCGAGATGGGATTAGGCGGGGGGATTGAGTGTGCGGTTCACCGCGGCTGCCATCTGCGGGAAGCCGATCTTTATTTTGAAATTGTCGATCCATACTCTGCCCGTTCTCTGCCGGACGGCGAATATGGCGAGGTAGTTTTTACTACCCTAACCAGGCAGGGAATGCCCCTTATCCGCTATCGAACAGGCGATATATCAAGATTTATCCTTGAACCATGTTCTTGCGGCAGCAAGCTTCGGCGCTTAGAGCGCATCCGGACAAGGAAAGAGGGAGCAGTATGCTTCGGGAATGACCAAATAGTTACAATGGCGGATTTTGATGAAATGCTCTTTGCCTTGCCTGATGTAGTCAACTTTACGGTGGAGATCACCTATGACAAAATAGCTGAATTGAAGGTAACTGCGGCTGTTCTGCCTGAAGGCCTGCTATCGGATAAATCCGCCGTTTTGCGTGCTCTCCGGCAGCTGCCTGCCGTTCAAGCGACAGAACAGGACGGCAGGCTATTACTGGCGGCAGAGATTGTTCGCGAGTGGCATCTGCCTCAGGGGAAACGGGCTATCAATGCAGTTGGCCTAACCGGGGAAGTGTAAAGGGTGGAATGCAATAAGCAGGCAAGAATCATCTATTTGCTTCGGCATGGCAGTATATTGACCAAGAGTTGTGAGCGGCGGTATATTGGGCAAAGTGATGTTCCTTTATCCGGTGAAGGTGTGCGCCAAGCGCACATGCTGCAAGCGGAATTTGCCGGGAAAGGCATTTCGGCTGTTTTCTGCAGCGATCTTATACGTTCTATTGCTACTGCCAGGATTATTTGTGCGGGACTGACCGATAATCTGGTAATCAGAGCCGACTTACGTGAGATTAGTATGGGTGACTGGGAGGGGAAAACGTTTAACGAGATTGCCCAAGACTATCCCGAAGAGTATGCTGAACGAGGAAATAATATTAGCAATTATCGTATTCCGGGCGCTGAGAGTTTTGAGAAATGCAGGTCTAGAATGGCTGCTGCTTTTGAGGATATAATCGATTCTACGGCGGGAGATATTATTATTGTTGGCCATGCGGGAATTAACCGGGTGCTTTTGTGTCACATTCTAGGCATGCCACTTGCTAATCTTTTTCGTATTTACCAGGATTACGGCTGCATTAATATATTGGCAGGCAGCGGCGGACAATACCGCGTCAAATTGTTAAATGGTACTCACGGGCATGAAAGTCAGCGGGAATAGCGGACTGGCTGTGAAAAGTATTGGCTGTACTGCATGTGTGCAGCTGCCGGCAGTTAAAAATTTAACAATTCCATAATATTAGCTTAACAATCCGTCTGTCCTCCTGTGGTATAGTGCTTCTTAGGAAGTTCCAACCACAGGAGGCTCTTATTATGGAATACAAAATTCAAGCTGATAAACTGAAGCTATATTACGGCGATACGCTGGCATTAAAGAAAATATCCCTGCAGGTTGCCGAAAACAGTGTGCTGGCGTTAATCGGCCCTTCCGGCTGCGGTAAGTCAACCTTTATAAAAACGATTAACCGGATGAATGATTTAATTGACAGTGTCAGGATCGAAGGGGAAATTCTGCTGGATGGTGTAAATATTTATCATCCGGATACCGATGTGGTAGCGCTCCGCAAGCGGGTGGGAATGGTGTTCCAGCGCCCCAATCCCTTTCCCATGTCCATATATGACAACATTGCCTATGGCCCCCGCATTCACGGACTGACAAACAAAAGCCGTTTGGACGGGATTGTGGAAAAGAGCTTGGCCGGGGCGGCATTGTGGGATGAGGTGAAAGATCGTCTTTCCGCTTCCGCCGGAGGATTGTCCGGCGGGCAGCAGCAGCGTTTGTGTATTGCCCGGCTGCTGGCTGTCGAACCGGAAGTGCTGCTGATGGATGAACCCTGTTCGGCCCTGGATCCAATATCGACGATGAAAATTGAAGAATTGGTAACGGAGTTAAAAAACAGATATACGATTGTAATGGTTACGCATAATATGCAGCAGGCTGCGCGGGTATCTGACTATACGGCTTTTTTCCTGAACGGCGAACTGGTAGAGCATGATAAAACCGATGCCATATTTACCAGACCGCAGGACAAACGGACAGAAGACTACATTACCGGACGGTTCGGTTAACGAGGGGGAGGGATTAGCGTGACAAGTACCAGACAAGCGTACAATCAGGAACTGGAAGATTTGCGGCAGAAAATTTTAGCGATGGGTACGTTGGTCGGCAATGCCATCGAAGCTGCCGTGCAGGCATTGGCCAAACAGGATGAAGAGCTGGCCCGGAGCGTCATGGATGGCGATGACGTGATTGATGCCCTGGAAGTGGATATTGAGGATAAGTGCATGGTGCTGATTGCCAGGCAGCAGCCTTTGGCCCGGGATCTCAGGATTATTGGTACCGGTCTTAAAATTACCACCGACCTGGAACGGATGGGAGATCACGCTTTTGACATTGCCAAGATTACAGGCAGAATTGCTCATCAGCCATTGATTAAACCGTTGATCGATATTCCCCGCATGGCGGAAATGGCGCAGCAGATGCTGAAAGATTCCCTAAATGCCTATATCAGCCTGGATATCACTTTGGCGGAGCAGGTCTGCCGGGCGGATGATGAAGTGGATAATTTATACCAGCAGATTTTTCGAGAACTGTTGACCTATATGATGGAAGATCCTCACACTATTTCTCAGGCTACGGATATTATTTTTGTCGGCCGTTATCTGGAGCGGATTGCCGATCATGCCACCAATATCGGTGAGTGGGTGATTTATCTCGTAACCGGACAGCGCCTGCGGAAAAACTAGCCGCTGCAAAACAAAAGATCCGACAATTGCCGGATCTTTTGTTTTGTATTCTTACAGCCGCATTGCGGCTTCGGCGGCCAGTGGGGAACGTTCGCATTCATCCGGCTGCAGTGTAACCTGGAAACATAATCTGGAGCCCAGCATTTTCTCACTGGCATATACCAAACCGTTCGATTGGTTATCCAGGAGAGGATGATCGATTTGAGCCGGGTCGCCCAGCATGATAATTTTTGTTCCCAGACCAGGCCGGGTCAGCACTGCTTTAGCCTGGCGCGGGGTGGAATTCTGCATTTCGTCAAAGATTACCCAGTATTTTTGCAGCGAGCGGCCGCGCTGATAAGCCAGGGCTTCGGTTTGAATAATGCGGTTCTCAAACATCATATTGACTGTTTCTTCTACGCGAACGATGTCTTTGTCATGCGTTGCCGAATTGCCTGACAGCAAGGTGAACAGGTTGTCTTTGATGGAACGCATATAAGGCTCAATTTTTTCCGTCTCCGATCCCGGTAAAAAACCAATTCCGTCGTCCAGCAGGGTATTGGGCCGGCAGATAAGCAGATGGTGATATTCCCGGGGACGAACTTCCATGTTTTTATATAAACCCACGGCAAGCGAGTAAAAAGTTTTCGCCGTTCCTGCCGGGCCTTTAATGATTACCAGGGGTGCTTCCTCAGCGCTCATCATCAGACATTCCTGGATAAATATCTGGCCGATATTCCGGGGAATTACGCCAAAAGGATTGCGGTTCCGGTATTTCAGCTGGACCACCTTTTTACCGTCAAACCGGCCGACAGCATGGTGACGGTCATTATCGGTGGAGCGGATTAATAAAAACTGATTGGTCATAAGGGAAGGAGTAAGCAGATTTCCCGTAGTCTCATCGTAGCCGGGTTACAGATCCGGGTGAATGAAATTGATATCATCCTGATAAAATTGGTTGATGACTTCGGAAGATGCATAGACAACAGCCCGACCGGTATATTGATTTTCGATTTTTGGCACTTTGTCGTTGCGGAAATCTTCTGCCTGCAGTTGCAGAATCGAAGCCTTTACCCGCATATTGGTATCGCGGCTCACCAATATGGTAGAGTGGTTTTCTTCAGCCAATCCTTTGCAGACCTGCAAAATACGATTATCGGCTTTTTCTTTGTCCCAATACAGAGGAATGGGCGTGTTCATATGGTTGGATTCCAGTTTCAAAATTCCTCCCTGGTCATTGATGGAGACTCCTTCCAATAGATTGCCCTGGGTTCGCAGCGAATCGATAATACGGCTGATATGACGACTGTTGGCGCCGCGGTCGGTTGATTCTTTTTTGAAGCGGTCTAATTCTTCAATTACAACTTCAGGAATAACAACCGTGTGCTCGCTAAAAGCATAGATTGCGTTTGGCGAATGTAGAAGCACATTTGTATCCAGCACGTAATATTTATTCAATGTAATCCTCCTTTGGTTGAGAATCACCTTTCTACTATTAGTATATGCGAGCAATATGAGCGATGAATTAACAGAATGTGAATTTTTTGTAAACAAATCGAATTAATTGTGGAAAAATCCGCTGAAGATGGGCTTTATTTGACTATTTTTGGCTGGTTGCGGCTAAAGGCAAATGGATTGTAAAGGCCGTACCGGAATTGATATCGCTTTGAACAGAAATGCTGCCGCCAAGCATATCAATAATGAATTTGACGATCGCCAGACCCAGACCGGTACCGCCGGCGCTGTCAGTGCTGCGGGTCCGTGCCCTGTCTACCCGGTAGAAGCGCTCAAAAATCAGCGGCAAATCCTTGGCGGGGATGCCGGCTCCCCAGTCTTTGACCAGAATTACGGCATCGTTGTTTTCCTGCCAGAATTTCAGCAGCAGCCGGCCGCCTTCAGGGCTGTACTTGATCCCGTTGTCAATCAGATTGACCAGAACTTGTTTCAGCCAGTCGGGATTGGCTTTGACCACTACCGGATCGGGGGGAGATTCCAAGGTAAGGGAAATTTTTTTTTGCCGGGATTGAGGTGAAAGATCCTGAACGACAGCGGCGATCAAAGGCGCCAGGGGCGTAGGCTCAAGCGTAATCTGCTGCCGGTATTCCTGGGAATTGAGTTTAGCCAGCTGCAGCAAATCTTTCACCAGGCGATGCATCCGCTCGGCTTCGGTATGAATAATATTGACGAATTTGGCGCTTGCTTCCGGATCGGCCAGCGCTCCGTCCAATAAAGTCTCGGTGAAGCCTTTAATGGCAGTCAGCGGTGTCGCCAGCTCATGAGAAGCATTGGCGACAAAGTCAGCCTGGCGATCTTGAATTTCCTGCAGGACAGTGATGTCATGGAATACGGTCAATACGCCGCTGATATCGCTGGCGGAAGCGGCAATCGGGGCTAAAAACACCTGAAATACCCGGCGCGTTCCCTGAATGGTGATTTTAAGGTCAATCAACCGGGTTTTAGCTTGCTCAATGGTTTCATGGACATTCCGATCCAGCAGGCTGTTGCCGATGACATGGATATTATGTTTACCTAGCATGGATGGCAAGATCCCGAAGACATCCCGGGCCATCCGGTTGGCGGTTGTTACCCGGCCGTAACGGTCCAACAGAATGACGGCATTATCCATATGTTCCAGAATCAGTGACATTTTTCCGGCTTCTTCCGCCATTTCCCTGATTTTGTCATCCAGATTGGCAGCCAGTTTATTCAGGGTATGGGCCAGCAGTTCCAGCTCGTCGCCGGTACGGATATGAACCCGTTCATTCAGGTTGCCATCGGCAATCTCCCGGGCCGTCGCCGTTATAGTTTCCAGAGGGGCGGTATAATATCGTGCCAGACGCAGGCTGAGAAAGAAGGCAAGCAGGGAGGTCAGAAAAATGGCAACGAGCAGGGCGGAACGTATTTTGGTAAATCCGGCTTCCACCTTGGACAGAGTACTGGCGACCCGAATGATGCCAATCGTTTCTCCGGCTTGCCGGAGAGGAACGGAGACATAGAGCATGTTTTCATTTAAGGTTGTGCTATAGCGTACGGCAGTTCCGGATTCACCGGCCAGGGCCGCTGTTATTTCCGGCCGGGAAGAATGGTTTTCCATAGTCGCGGGGTTTTCCCAGGAGTCGGCCAGTACTGTTCCGTCTATAGCAATGACGGTTGCCCGCAGGCCGGTTGTGATGCCCAGTTCTTTAATTATCGTATCAATTTCCGCTTTTCCTTTCGGATTCTGCATATATTGCTCCAGCAGCTGTTCGGTGATTTGAGCGCTGGTCAGCAGATTAGCGGACAGTGAATCTATATTATGGCGGTGAAAGTACCAAAGTACGTAACTGCCGATGAGTGACAGCGTGACCAGGATCAACACCAAAAAGGCGGTTATCAGCCGGGTGCGTATTTTCCATTTGAACATCGAATTCCCCCTTTTTCAGTCTTACCAAAATCATACTGTAAAATTGCCGAATGTGCTATAGACATTTTGGGATTATATGGAGCACGAACGTATTTTTACATAGTATTAACAGGAATTTAATCTGGATTTACTTGAACGTAACAAGCGGCTTGGTATCGTCAGGTATACTTGACAGTAAGCGGAGGTGAAAAAATGCAGACAGCAACCCGTAATGTTTTGATTGTGTCCGCCTCTATCGGGTCGGGTCATACCCAGGCAGCTCAGGCTGTCGCCGATGAACTGGGCCGCTGCTGTCCCCATATCAGGGTGCGGGTAATCGATTTTATGGGAGAAGAAAATTCCTACCTCGGTATTTTATTAAAAGAAACTTATTTGAAAATGCTGCATATATCGCCCAATATGTATGACTGGCTGTATCGATGGTCCCATATGCCGGTACAGGGGTCAAAAGTACAAAACCTCTTGGCCCGGCTGCTGAAGAAAAATATGCTGCGGCTCATTCGCTGCTATCAGCCGGATCTTATTATTACGACTCACCCTTTTCCCTGCGGTGCGGCAGCCCATCTTAAAAGTATCGGTAAAACCGGGATTCCACTGGCTGCTGTCATTACCGATTTTTCTGTCCATCGCCTATGGGTATACCGGCAGGTAGACGATTATTGTGTGCCAAATGAAGAAACCCGGCTGGAATTAGTGCGGCAGGGAATCCGTCCCGAACGGATTCATATTACCGGCATTCCTTTACGGGCTGACTTTGCCAAACCAGCCGGAGGATCAGCCATTGCCGTCGAACTGGGCCTGGATTTGCGTCAGCCGGTTGTTTTGGTTATGGGAGGCGGCTTGGGTCTGGGTGGAATGGGAAAAGCTTTTTTTGAGCTGAATAAAATCAAACTTCCCCTGCAGCTGATTGTCGTTGCCGGACAGAATGCCGAACTGCGGGACAGTCTTCAAAGAATAGGGGAAGAATCGGAGCATATGGTCAAAGTTTTGGGGTTCAGTGATCGAATTCGCGAACTGATGGATATTGCCGCGGTATTGATTACAAAACCGGGGGCGCTGACAGTAAGCGAAGGAATGGCCAGAGGACTGCCGATGCTGCTTTATGATTCCATTCCCGGACAGGAAATGGATAATGCCGCGTATCTTGCCCGGCAGGGGGCCGCATTCTGGGTGCAGCAAGGGGAGCATCTTGGCGATGCTGTAACAGGGTTATTGACCAACCCCGCTCTGCGCAGCGCTATCGGAGCAAGAGCCGGCGAACTGGGGAGGCCTCATTCGGCGGCGGAGGTAGTACGTGTTTTGGATTTACATTTGTTACACCGGAACCGGTCGGCGAAATAGTAAACCATTATGGGGGGGATAAGCGATGCTGTCATTGCCGGTACTGAAAAAAGCATCCCTGATTATCGGCTGCAGAATGGTCCTTACCGCCGTCAGCCCGTTGCAGGGAATTATTGACCGTCCCGGAATTACCCATGAATTTTGTAACCGTCAGGCGCTGGAAATCCTCCGTCAGGATGGATTTACCCAATGCGCCGCTTTTTTGGCGCAGTATAGCAAACAGTTGAATGCCGGTGTTTATTGGGCCGATACCGGCTGGAAAAATGCCGGCCATTATTTTCAGCCGGTAAGCCGGAAAGGACTGTGGCATTTCGACAATGCCCGGCATGACTATTATACGTACCTTCGCGGCGCTGTTATCAGCGCCAGAAAGCAGGATTACGGCAAGGCGGCATTTTTTCTCGGGGCAGCGGCTCATTTAGTTCAGGATGTCTGCGTGCCCCATCATGCCAGAGCAAAATTATTTTCCGGACATAAAGAATATGAAGCTTGGGCCCAGGAACATTACCTTACTTATGCGGCAGCTTCTCAGGGGATTTATCGAAACGACAGGCGGAACAAGGACTGGATTGTCGTCAACGCTACGGTGGCGGCGGACTTGTTTGACTGGGTAAACAGCGACAGAGGCAATCTGGATTATCATTCGGCGAGCGCTGTTTTGCTGCCGCTGGCCCAGCGTTCCACAGCCGGCTTGTTTCAATGGTTTTATGGGATTATCAGTCATAATGCGCAGCACACGGTTGTGGCCTGACAGGGAGGAGAATGGTTTTGTTTACATTTGGCATAAGTCGGGATAACCCGGCTCAATCCTTGGGAGTGGAAGCAATGAAGCAAAATCCTGCCGGTGAAGAAGATCGGCAGGTGTTTCACGAATTGCAGACGATCTTGAACGGGAAAAGCCTTAAGGCGGTATTTCAACCGATTTTATCGTTGGCGGATGCCGCTATTGTTGGTTATGAGGCGTTAAGCCGTGGACCTCAGGGGTCGATTCTGGAACGGCCTGACGCACTTTTCCCGGCAGCGGAAAGGTTTGACAAAGTCTGGGAACTGGAATTTCTTTGCCGGGCCAAGGCGCTGGAGAAAGCACGGCAGATGATGCCGGATAAAATGCTGTTCATTAATGTGGCGCCGCACATCATCAAGGATTCCCGGTTTCAAAAGGGGATTACCCGGGAACTGCTGGAGCAATGCGGAATCAATGCCGATAATATTATTTTTGAGATTACCGAAAAAACTTCGGTGGAAGACTATAAAAGCTTTCGCCGGGTGCTGGATAATTACACCAGTCAGGGATATAAGATCGCCATTGATGATACCGGCTCCGGTTATTCCGGGCTAAAAATGCTGGCCGAGACCCGTCCCCAATTTATTAAAATCGACATGGATCTGGTGCGGGATATTGATAAGGATGCATTGAAGCAGGCATTAATGAAAGCTTTTTCTGATTTTTCCATTATTATGAATATGAAGATCATCGCCGAAGGCATCGAAACGGCAGATGAATTGAATACGCTGATTCGTATCGGGATTCCCTATGGTCAGGGATATTTACTGCAAAAACCGGCGCCGGAGTTTCTGGAGATTCACCCCCGGATTCGTGATTTAATCCGGACACAGAATCGGCAAAAGCGAAAAGCGGTTTTCCATACCCCCCTTACTATTCCCATTGGCGATATCGCCAGGCAGGACGGCGTATTCTCACCTGACGCTACCGGCTGTCAGGTGATTGATTATTTTAATAGTCATCCCAATGTTTTGGGAGTGACTATTGTGCAGGCCGGTAAGCCCACCGGTCTGCTGATGAAGGATAAATTTTTCACCCAATTGGCAACCCAGTACGGCGTGGCAGTGTATATGAATCGATCGGTTCATCTCCTGATGGATAAGCATCCGCTGATTGTGGATTATCAAACATCCCTGGAACAGGTTTCCAAGTTCGCCGTTTCCCGCTCGGAAGATCGCCTGTATGATTATATTATCATTACCCAAAATGACCAGTACTACGGCATCACTACCGTGAAACAGCTATTGGAGAAAACCACCCAATTGGAGGTCAACCAGGCCAAGTTTGCCAATCCTCTCAGCGGTCTTCCCGGTAATATTATCATTGAAGAAAAACTGAAGCAAGCCATTGAAACGGAAGAATCTTTTTCCGTTTTGTACTTCGATTTAGATAATTTTAAGGCTTATAATGATGTCTATGGTTTTGAAAATGGCGATAAAATATTACGTATGACTGCCAGTATTATTCAAGAACAAATGGATCAAAGCCGATTGAATGATTCTTTTTTGGGCCATATTGGCGGCGACGATTTTATTGCCGTGGTGCGGCAGCCGCAAGTTGAGGCCTTGTGTCAGATGATTATTGACAGTTTCGATGCCAGAGTTAAGGACTTTTATACCGAGGAACATCAGCAGCAAGGGTTTATTACTGCGAAAAACCGGCATGGAACAGAAGAACGGTTTCCTTTGACTTCACTGTCCATCGCGGTTGTCAGCTCTAGAAAAAATGTTTTTACGACGATTACTCAGTTAGCGGAAACTGCCGGGCGTGTTAAGAAGAAATGCAAATTGACCTGGCAGAGCTGCTACTGCCTGGCTGAACACCTTGGGGAAAGTTAACAAGGATTTAACACTGGCTTAACACAAAGCAAGACAAATTGTCTTACAATCAAACTGTAGCAAACAAATTACAGGAGGTTATAAAATGAAATTTACAGGCAAATCCAGGATACTGGCAGCGGCCATGACTTTAATGCTGGGCGCAAGTCTGATTGCCGGCTGCGGCGGACAAAAAGAAAAACCGGCGGCTGAAGTTTCCGGCACGGTTACCGCTTCTGGTTCTACGGCTCTGCTGCCGCTGCTGAAACCGGCCCAGGAAGAATTCCAGAAGAAGAATGCGAAAGTCACGGTGAATGTGGCCGGCGGCGGGTCCTTTACCGGTATGAACCAAGTGGCTTCCGGTTCGGTGAATATCGGCAATTCCGATGTGGCGCTGACGCCGGAATATAAAGATAAAGGGCTGGTTGACTTCCAGGTGGCGGTAGCTCCCTTCGTGTTTATTGCCAATCCGGACGTAGCAGTTGATGATTTAACCCAGCAGCAGTATGTGGATATCTTTACCGGTAAAATCACCAACTGGAAAGAAGTTGGCGGCAAAGATGAAAAGATCACCATTATTCATCGGGCGAAATCTTCCGGTTCCCGGGCAACCATTGCCGCTGTGGTCTTGAAAGATGCCGCCTTTACGGATAACGCAGTCATTCAGGATTCCAACGGTGCGGTGCGGGCTGCTATTGCCAGTACTCCCGGTGCTCTCGGCTATGTAGATGCTCCTTATGCTGACAGCACGGTAAAACAGTTAGGCTACAATGGCGTCAAATTCTCGGCTGACAACGTAATTAACGGCAAGTACCCGGTATTTGCTTATGAGCACATGTATACCAAAGGCCAGCCTGCCGGAGCGGTAAAAGCCTTTATTGATTATGTGCTGAGCAAAGATTTCCAGGAAACCTATGTAGAGAAGAACGGGTTCATTCCAATGACCAAGATGAAAAAATAGAGTGAATTTGAAAAGGCCATGCCGTGGGGCATGGCCTTTTGCATTAATGCGATAAAAAAGGAGAGACTTAATTCAATTTATAGTTAACTCATTAATGCTATAAGGTTGACATTGATCCCGTATTGTTTTATACTGCCAGTAGTTACCGATAGAAAGACGAATTCGATTCGCTTAACACAG
>JBDKTO010000120.1 GCA_039680175.1 Veillonellales bacterium
TGGCGCTGGAAGGTTCCCTGAAATTAAAGGAAATCTCCTACATCCACGCCGAAGCCTATGCGGCCGGCGAACTGAAGCACGGCACTTTGGCGCTCATCATCGAGGGCATCCCGGTAATTGCTTTGGCAACGCAGCATGACGTTTACGAAAAAACATTAAGCAATATCAAAGAAGTAAAAGCCCGTGACGCAGTCGTCATCGGCCTGGCCTTTGCCGGCGACGAACAAATCGGCAAATATGTCGATCATACCATCTTTATTCCCAAAACCGATAAGTACCTTGCCCCCATCCTGGCAGTGATTCCGCTGCAGCTTCTGGCTTATTATGCTGCCGTTACCCGTGGCTGTGACGTTGATAAACCGAGAAACCTGGCCAAGTCAGTGACTGTGGAATAAAATAGGAATAAAAAAGCAGAGAGTGATTTCACTCCCTGTTTTTTTATTCCATTTTGCGTTAATTAGTAACGATAGCTATCATCAGAAAATTACTGAAAAATCTAATTGCTTTTCAGTAGGAATTTCAGAATATAACATAGAATTCCATAAGAATAGCAAATAATTACTTGAGTGACAAAATTTTACGATTTTCTATATTTTTAGCATAAGATGATGCTAAAATACGTTGACAGAAATATTGTTTTAGAAAAATGGTGATATACTCACTTCAGAAGTGAAGGCTTTGGTAAGGAAATCAAGGGCAAAAAGCAGCGGAATCTATCATATCATATTACGCGGGATCAACCGGTAAAGCATTTTCGAAGACTATGAAGATCGGCTAAAATTCATTGAGCCATTGCAAAATACAAAGAAATTATATCGGCAACATGAATTTGCAAAGCCTGAAACAAATTTCCTGTCTCCTTGTTATTTCTGTAAAAAAATAAGATTATATCTTATTTTTGGGGTCAGTGTTAACAAACTCAGTTCTTCCTCTCTTATGTCTTCAATAACATAAGAGTTTAATCTTGAGTGGAGTACTTTTAGTTTAACAAAAACATCAATTGGAGCAAATTCAATTTTTCCATTAAGAAATACTCGTTTCCCAGGGCGAATACCTATTAACATCTTTGAATTAGGTGCAGGAAAGAGCTACGTTATGTGAATGATAAAGTGAAGAGTCGGATTCCGTAATTGGGCACGGCCGGTTCTGTGAGAGCTTGGGGCTGTGAAGCCCCGGCAGTGTCTCCCATTTGCCGATAGAGGGATATGTGACAGATGGGATAGTACTTTTTGGTACATAAAAATAGGAAATTATGACAGGCTCGCCCAGCATATCAATACCTTGCCCAAGCCGACGGGAAAGGTAGCGGTTGTTGTCCTGTATAATGTCTTTTTTGAAGGCGGCGCAGGTAAAGTGGTACGGAAATAACTATGAGCGTGAAGAAATCTGGTTAGAGGATAATCCGGATGGCCGCTTCCGCAAGTTTACGATTGACGAGCTCCTTGCCCGTGATAAGGGGGCTTGATATATTTTGGATCAAGGATAAGCCCTTAGCTTATCTCAATAATCTGCCGAAGCCGAATGAACTGGTTGGGGATAATATTGAAAATTTTTAGTCAGCACTAGATAGATTTAATGAGCTCATGAAAACGCTAAAAGAGTAAAAGAGATTTTTTTTGGAGGGGTATCATGGATACAAAAGAAAAAGTAATTTCAATGTTCAAATTCATACGGGCGTTTGATACTTTGAAGATAAAAAACGTACGCAATATTATAACTCAGCCATGGGTATGTTTTTTTAAGGATATTCCTCAAGATGGGAAATACATCAAGATTAATTATAGGGATCGGGTAGCGGAAGACAATGATAATGGCGATGCTGTGGCAAACGATATTGTTTTATCTGTTCAAAAGCCAGAGTTCTTACCCTGTCCTAAGCCGGATGAAATTTTTTCTGAATGGCTGTATCCAGGGTGGGAGCTGTTTTCAAAGCCTGTTATAGTGAGAGATACGCTTGAGGTTGAAGCACCGAAGACGGAAAAAGGGTCATTGAAAAATGGTGCACAAGAAAATGATTTAAAGCATGACATAGAGACGGAGCATGTAGTAAAAGAGCAGATAACTCTAACAAATACAGTTAGCAGTACGATAGAAAATGATATACAAGATGGCAATATAGAGCGCTTTTCTGATGATATCGTTCGTGTTCATGCGTATGAAACCTGGGTTAAAAATCGGGATGCGTGGGTAGACAAACAGAAATTTATTGATCGTATTCGTAAATTTTTTATTCGTCTTTATCAAATGCATCTGAGTTTGAAAAATGATTCAGAGTCTTTTGAGTTGATGGTGGGTAATGGTTTATTGCGTGATAAGATAGCAATGGATGTGAATCATCCTGTATTGGCTAAACGCTTAAAAACTAGCTTTGATTCCGCTAGTAATACCATTTATCTTCATGACACAAATGCAGAGGCAGAGTTATATTCGATGCTTCTTAGTAGTATTGATGATATAAATTATTCGGCAGTAAAGCAGTACAAAGAGGAATTATTTGAGAAAGACTATCATCCATTAGATAGAAATGATGCATATGATTTTTTAAAGAATTTTGTACATAGTTTATGTCCAGAAAGTAAGTTTCTTGCTATAGGCGATAAATTACCGGAAAATACAGCAGATCGGTTATCTATATCAATCGATCCAGTATTTTTTGTTCGTAAAAAGATTAGTGGAGCTGTTCAGTCAATTGATAAAATCATTGAAAACATAGAAAAAACAGGAGAGTTTCCGGCGGCACTAGGGGATATTGTAAGTGGCGGTATAGTGGATACAGTTGCAGAGAAGGAACCGCCAACACTTCCAGAGCAATTAGCTGCTGTTGGTGGTGAAGATTCGTCTATTTTGCTGGCTAAAGAGGCAAATAAAGAACAATTGGAGATTGCACAGCGCATTGAAGATTATAATGCAGTTGTTGTTCAAGGGCCACCGGGAACCGGTAAAACACATACGATCGCAAATTTAATGGGGCATTTTCTGGCACAGGGAAAGAGTGTTTTGGTTACAAGCCATACACAAAAGGCTTTGTCTGTTTTGAAGGAAAAAGTTCCGGAAGCCCTGCAGGATCTTTGTGTTTCTGTGCTAGATGATTCTAATTCAGATATGGAACGTTCTATTGATGGTATTAGTGATCATCTTTCACGTTATAATTCTAATTCATTGAAAGAGAAAATGGTTTCTGCACAACGGGTACGTGAAGAGATTATTCATAAATTGGGGGATATACGAAAAAAAATATACAATATCAAGTATAAGGAATTTATGCCTATTTCCTATAGTGGTGAAAGTATTTCACCATCAATGGCTGCAAAGTTTGTTTATGAAAATGCAGAAAAACTAGCATATATTCCGGGCTGTGTCCAGCTTTATCATCCACTCCCTTTGACTTTTGAAGAATTAGCTTCTTTGTATCGCAGTAATGAAGGAATTACGGCAAAGGAAGAAGAGGAATTGGCATGGAATCTGCCTAATCCCGCTGGTTTGATTTCGCCGGATGATTTTAGACAAACAGTCTGTACTCTGCATACAAGTTATGGAAATATGCAGCATTTGGCTGAAAACCTACATGCTTCTTTGGAAATCAACGAATCAGTTGGCGTGCTTTGTCTGAACATGGGAACCCGTTCTATTTCGGTTCAGACTTCAGAACATTCTTCAATACAGGCATTACTGGATTATCTGGAATCTTTTGCACAGGTTGATAAATGGATGTTTTATGCAGCTGTTGATGGAAAACGGGGAACTGGCTATAGGAATAGATGGCAGACTTTGACTTCCTGCATAAAAGATACGAATGATTATGCCGACGGGTTGGTTGAGGAGCAATTTGGTAAGCATATTACTTTTTCACCGAATTGTGATTTTACACAGATCAAAGATATTCTTATTAATATGCACGATATTTTTGAGAAAAGTGGTAAGATATCTAAACTGAAGCGCTTTTTTAATAAGCAATTTGATTTAGTTGACGAACTTGTTGATGTCAATGGAGAGAATGTTGCCTCTGCTGATGACTGTAGTTTAGTTTTACATCAAATTCATTTGCTGCAGATGCGTAATCAATGCGGGCAATATTGGGATGAACTGTTAGGTAAACATGATATGTCCAACTTTGATTCTTTGGATACTGAAACACCGGAGAAGATTGCTCAAAATATGTTGCCGATTATTGAACGCTGTTTAGATTGGTATGAAAATGAATACGAGAAACTTATATCGTTGATTGAGGATATAGGAATAGAGAGTAATAATATTTTTTACCGAGATCCATTGGATTCAGAAATAGTTTCTACGCAGAAAATTTTGTCGACCATAGATACTTCCCTGCCTGTAGTAGCAAAAATATGCAATAGTTTCTTTGATTTTTGTACATCACGTAAAAAACTGGCTGAGATTAGTAGTCAGTTAGGAAGAAATTCATTAGCAGGTTCAAAAATGTGTGCTGTACTGCAAAAGGCTATAGCAGAACTTGATGTGGAGGCGTATTTTGCTGCATTTCAGGAATTATCCAGACTTTATGATAAGTACGAATTACAGAATAAACGGAAGGCATTACTGGAAAAGTTGTATGGTGTAGCTCCTGAATGGGCAAATGCAATTCGCAAACGCGAGGGTATATATGGTAAAAATATGGTTCCAGAGAATATAGGAAGCGCATGGAGATGGAAACAGTTTGCAGGGATAATTGGCGAAATGACAGCTACATCTTTTGAGGAATTACAAAATCAAAGTGTTGTTTTAAGCAGAAGCTATCGGGAACAAACTGCGAAACTTGCTGAATATAGTGCGTGGTATCATCTCTTGAAGAAGTCTGAACAGGATTTAGACATGCGTCATGCATTACAGGGATGGAAACTTACTACGCGTAAGATTGGACGCGGTACGGGTAAAAACGCACCGGCATTGAAGGCAGAAGCTAGAAAACTGATGGCTAAGTGCCAGACAGCTGTACCGGCATGGATTATGACAGTGAATCGTGTTTTAGAAAGCCTTGTTCCGGGTCAAAATGAATTTGATGTTGTTATTGTGGATGAGGCAAGTCAGTCTGATATTTCTGCGTTAGCAGTTATCTATATGGCGAAGAAGGTTATTATCGTGGGTGATGATAAGCAGGTCAGTCCGCTTGCAGTTGGTACGGATCAGGATAAGATGAATGCTCTTTCGGCGATGTATATAAAAAATATCATCCCTAATTGGCATCTTTATAATACAAAGACGTCTCTGTATGATATTGCAAGCACTACTTTTCAGCCATTAATGTTAAAAGAACATTTTCGATGTATGCCTGAAATCATAGGGTTTAGCAATCGACTTTCTTATGATTACAATATTAAGCCATTACGCGATGCGAGTGACAGTAAATTGTTGCCATCGGTCGTAGCGTATCGTACGAATGGCGCGCGGGTAAAAAAGATAAATTTGAAAGAGGCACAAACAGTTGTTGCATTGCTGTTAGCTTGTTTGGAAATGCCTGAATATGATGAGAAAACAATTGGGGTAATTTCGTTACTGGGAGATGAACAGGCTAAGCTGATACAGAATATGCTGATTGAAAAGCTAAATCCGTCAGTATTAGAGGAACGGCGTATATTATGTGGTAATGCATCCAATTTTCAAGGCGATGAGAGGGATGTTATATTTCTTACGCTGGTTGATAGTAACGATAGTGATGGACCTCTTAGAAAGTTTTCGGAAGGTCCGGATGGCGCTAATAAGAAGCGTTATAATGTTGCTGCGAGCCGTGCAAGGGATCAGATGTGGGTGGTTCATTCACTTGATCCGTCAAAGGATTTGCAGTCTGGTGATTTAAGAAAAGAGCTTTTGGATTATGTAGCAAATCCGGCAACTTTTTCTGAGGTGGCAACTGAGATTGAAGCTCATGCAGAATCTCCTTTTGAGGAGGTAGTTGGAAAGACTTTAGTTGCGAAAGGGTATAATATCATTCAGCAGTGGCAGGTTGGTGCTTACAGAATTGATATGGTCGTCGTAGATGGCAATAAAAAGATTGCAATTGAATGTGATGGCGAGAAATACCATAGTGGTGAAGAAAAAATTCGTGAAGATATGGAACGTCAAACGATTCTTGAGCGTTTAGGATGGCGGTTTATTCGTATCAGGGGTAGTGAGTATTATCGCAATCCAGAAGAAACTATGCAGCGAGTTTTTGCTAAGATTGATAGCTTTGATATAAAACCGACAGGTTTATGTGTAGAAGCAATAGAACGGGATACGGGATTGCTTGCTCAGGTTAAAATAAAAGCAGCAGCTTTAATGGATTCTTGGGAGGAGGAAAATTCTTCGGAAGTGCTTGGGGACATGCCTTAGTTATTGAAAATTAGTTATTCGTACTCATATGACGGTTCCGTTGATTATTTTTTGGAATGAAATAGAATGTAAAGAGAGGTGATGACAATTAGCAAGGCAGGCTAGGCAAAAAAGTGGGACGGGGATATATCATGTCATTTTGCGGGGTATTAATAAGCAAGTTATTGTTGAAGATGAGGAAAGAGATTAAGAAGGAATAGAACTGAGGCATGCAGAATGATAAAATGAATTGCTGTTGAGTAAATTAGGAGAATTTTACGACCTCTACAATGGAAGCCGAATGAGGCTGATTCAAATCCAGTATGGAACCATCTTCCTTTTGCACAACCGGTTTGGCGGACATAAAATAACTAAAATACAGCACTTTGGCTTGTGACTGGTCGCTTAGCAGAACGGTGGAGCCTATTAGCGGTTTCAGGGCAGATTGAATAAAAAGTTTGCAGTATTTGTGATCAAAATGAGTAAAAATCTGGTCGACTAAAATATCTAAGGCAGCAAAGGGCGTGATACTTTTTTTGTACACGCGATTTGAGGTCAGGGCATCATACACATCGGCAATGGAAATGATTTTGGCAAAAGGATGGATGCGGTGCGCATGAATACCGGCGGGATAGCCGCCGCCATTCATGCGTTCATGGTGCTGCAAGATCGCATATTCAATTTCTGATGAAATATCAGAGATGCTTTTTACCATATAATAGCCATATACCGGGTGAAGTTTGAGAATATCCATCTGCTCATCAGATGGTTTACTGGGTTTGTCTAAAATCGAACGCGGAATTTGTGATTTACCGATGTCATGCATTACACCTGCCAAGATTAAAGACTGGACTGTGCGTTCCTCAAAACCGCACCATCGCCCAATCAGTCCGGCGATAATACCGACATCTACCGCATGAAGATAGGTGTAATCGGTAGAAGGTTTTAGCCGATACAAATTAGCCAGGACGGCTTTTTCGCAAGTTAGTTCGTATAACCCATGATGTGCTAATTGATGAAAAGTATCATACGGCAGCTGTTCGTTACTTCGCATATATTCAAACACGTTGCCAGCCAGCGTGGCAGCCCGGTGGTATCTTTCGGAAAAATCGAAAGGGTATGCAGACTGATTTGGGGAACGGGGATTGCCGCTGGATTTAAAATCTGTCTCTGTTTGTGCGGGACGAACACAAACAGAATTGATTTTCCACTTTTGCAGCAGATTAATCATGTGACTGGTTAGTTCGATATCCTGCTGCAAAATGATTTGTTTGTTATTGTCTAAGACAGGTTCTGCTGTAAACATTCCGGGCCGGATTGCGTTCAGCGCAAGAACTGCATTTTCCACAGAGGCCACCTCGTTGTATATATGTAGTTTTATAATTTTATCATTGGTATTTGCATAAACTTATTATAAATCTATATTTTAATATTTTCAATAGATTAATATTAAAATATTAATAAATATTTCGGAGGCTATCCTATTATGAGTCTTGAAGTCAATGAAAGATTGAAGTTCATTAGAAAATATTATGACATGACTCAAAAGGAATTTGCTGATGTTGTCGGTTTATCTCAAGGGAATGTTAGTGGTATCGAAAAAGGTAGCTTTAAGCCATCAATAGATACTGTGATATCTACATGCAGATATTTTGGACTGTCAACAGAATGGCTGCTGTTGGGAAGAGGCCCTGGACCGGACGGAATAGAGAGTCAAACGCAAAATATTGAGGCAAAAGCTGACCCAGAATTGAAGCAAATGTATGATATACTGAAGAACTTGATGCAAAATCCTGACCCCAATTTGCGCGGCTGGGCGATTGTGCAGTTTCGGAAGGCTTTTGGCGAGTATTGCGTGACGGAAGAGAAGAAACAATAAGTTCAGGCTCTTTGCCGACTTGAAGCTAGGGGACGCTCATTTTGCTTCGCAAAATGAGCAAACTTCTCCTCTCCGGGTGATGATCGTAAAGTCTTATTCCTTGTGGAGTTTAGTTGGGCAGGTTATTCATGAATACGCCCTGTGCAAATTTTACTTTTCATTGACGCTTATAAAGATAGGTGATAGAGTATATGGGTACTACTAATTTGATATCGAACCTCGTATGAAGATAATGGGAGAGAGATTTTATAATCCGCCGAAGATGTTATGCTTTCAGGCAAAAGGACCATTATTGGACGAAACTCTGGAGAGCCTCAGTGGAGCACCGAAGGAGCAAGCTGATTATATTTTAGATCAGTGAATCTCTCAGGTAAAAGGACAGAGCTAATTAGCTGTTTTATTTTTGAGGCCAGATTTTATATTTGGCCTCTTTGTGTATTTTTTAAGGATGTTATTAATTGCTTTTTTGGGGGGTATGACGTCAATTCAATAGAAAAACATAGCTTGATGATCAAATAATAATTTTAGGAAATTGTGATTTTTGTAACACAGATTTAAAAACAGCAATATTTAGAAAGGCGGAATACACATGCCGGAAAATCAAAATTTATCGAGAGGACTAAAAAATCGTCATGTTCAATTACTTGCGATTGGCGGTGCAATTGGTACAGGTTTATTTCTAGGTTCGGGCAGGTCCATTCACTTGGCGGGTCCATCTATTTTACTTGCGTATATGATAACAGGGGTAATTTGTTTTTTTGTTATGCGTGCTCTTGGGGAATTATTGCTTTCCAATTTAAACTATCATTCCTTTGTAGACTTTGTACGTGACTATTTAGGAAACGGAGCAGCATTTATTACTGGATGGACCTACTGGTTCTGCTGGATTTCACTTGCCATGGCAGACGTAACTGCTGCCGGACTTTATATACAGTACTGGTTGCCGAATATAGCTCAATGGGTTCCAAGCCTTATCATTCTTGTAATTTTATTGATTATGAATCTTACCGCAGTAAAGGTATTTGGTGAAATGGAATTCTGGTTTGCCTTGATTAAAGTTGTGGCAATTCTAGCACTGATTATAATTGGTACGTTTATGATTATTAAAGGATTTTCTACCGATGCCGGTGCATCCAGCTTTGCAAACCTTTGGAGTAATGGCGGCTGGTTTCCCAACGGGGTAAGCGGTTTTATCCTTTCCTTCCAAATGGTTGTATTTGCGTTTACTGGAATCGAATTAGTTGGCTTAACAGCCGGTGAAACTAAAAATCCCGAACAGGTTATTCCAAAGGCTATCAACAATATTCCAATTCGGATTATTCTTTTCTATATTGGAGCACTTCTTATTATTATGAGTATATATCCATGGACTTCAATTAGTCCGGATAAAAGCCCGTTTGTACAGGTATTTGCCGCAGTGGGAATCGCAGCAGCAGCAAGTATTGTAAATTTCGTTGTATTGACATCGGCTGCATCTGCCTGCAACAGCGGTATCTTCAGTACAAGCCGTATGGTTTATTCGCTTGCTAAAGAAAATAATGCGCCTGAGTCAATGAAAAAATTAACGTCCAGTCAAGTACCTTCTAATGCTACAGTGTTCTCAGCAATTGTCGTCTTGATTGCGGTTATTATGCAATATATTATGCCGGAAGGGGTATTTGTACTCATTACGAGTATATCAACATTCTGCTTTATTTTCATTTGGGCAATTATAACGGTCTGCCATTTAAAATATCGCAAAACGAATCCTGAACTTGCTGCTAAGAACAAATTCAAAATGCCGCTGTATCCAATCATTAACTATATAATTTTAGCATTTTTTGCTTTTGTTATAGTTACACTGGCACTTAATGAGGAAACTCGTGTAGCCCTATTTGTAACACCGGTATGGTTTATAATGCTTGGGGTGATTTACAAGATACTTAAATCAAAACTGAAAGATGAAGAAGATGCCGAAAGCAATTTAGCATAGGCTAACAATAAAAGGGAGCTTTATGGATACTTATGCAATCTGGCCTAGCAGGATTCCTGATTGATAGAACTTGGGGCGGAATGATTACCATAAAAAGTAGCACGAACTCAATCTCTTCCATATAATATATCAGATCGTTATTATAGGAAGTGGAGGGGTTAATATGTCAAGACCTAAGTATTACAACCCTGCTGATATGTTTGATTACTGTCCGGATGAAATGGAGGATTGTCCCAATCATTGCGACCTCTATTTGTTACGCGAGTCAGCCGCCGACGAGCGGGGAGCAATTGCAGATTATTTATGCTGCGCTATCAATAATCCTTGTGTAGCCGAAGTTTTCTTGGATGCTGCGGAAGACGAGATGCAGCATTATGTTGAGATTATGCGGCTGATTTCATGGTTGGATCCGGTTCAAAGAAAAATGCTGAAGGAACAAAACTTGGATTATCTGACGATGAAGAAGTTAAGCAGTCGGGCTAATTGGGCGAAAAAATATCAAACAGAAGACGATGAAGCTGTAAAAGTCATACCGCCTCATAAAAAGGATCTGGCAGCTGTTCGGTGTTTCACAAAAGCGATTCAAGATGAGCTTCACGCAATCAATAAATATCTAGAATCACGGGGACGGTTCTGCTGATTCATTTTTTAGAATGTAATAGAATGGGAGGAGAGATGATGACAGTTGGCCAGACAGGCTAGGCAAAAGAGTGGGACGGGGATATATCATGTCATTTTGCGGGGTATTAATAAGCAAGTCATTTTTGAAGACGAGGAAGACAGACAAAAGTTTCTTGCGTATCTGCAGCATTATAAAAAGATTTGCAACTATGCTATTTATGGATACTGCCTGATGGACAATCATATTCATTTAGTTCTTAAGGAACAGGAAGAAGATTTGTCCAGTATTATGAAGCGTATCGGAGTGCGTTATGTGGCATGGTATAATCGGAAATATGCACGCTGCGGACATTTGTTCCAGGATCGGTTTAAAAGCGAAGTTATAGAAAGCGATGAATATTTATTGAATGTATTGCGCTATATCCATCAAAATCCATTGAAAGCAAAATTGGTAAAAAAGATAGAATCTTTTGGTTATAGTAGCTATGCTGAATACGTAGAAACTTGCCGCCTGATTGACAGGGATTTTGTTCTGAGCCTTTTTTCAGTTGAACAGGAAAGAGCATGCGAAGCGTTTAAAGCTTTTATGAAGGGGAAAATCAATGAGGCAGAATGTATGGAGGCTCATGATACGGTCCTATTGTCCGATGAGGATTTGAAACAGATTATACAAAAACAGTTCCATGTGAAAACTCCGGCAGATTTGCAAGCTATGAAAAAAGAAGAAAGAGATGCGTATTTAAGAATAATTAAACGAGTGAACGGCGTATCAACCCGTCAAATTGCACGGCTTACAGGAATCAGCCAAAGTGTAATTTCGCGGGCCTAATATAGGCGTATTTTATAGACCTGATGGAATTTGTTGGATAGTAACGTAGGCGTTATTGAGTTGTCGAGCTAAGAGCAGATGACAATTACTCCAGCGATCCCATAATAATTCTCTGGGGAAATTTAATTTTCGGGGTATTGGCTGCATCAGTAGAACCGTCCCCGCGATTCCCTTGGCTGCATCAGTAGAACCGTCCCCGCGATTCGAACCGTCCCCGCGATTCACCCGCGATTCGTGATTCGGAAGGTAAAGCCCGTCACCGATTGACTGTCGTCAAGGTGAGGGGCTTTTTCCCTGCATTCTTATCCGTTACTTTCCGGGACTAATTTAATAAGAACGTTCCCAAGTTAGCAATTAGTTCTGACTTGACAAATAATTCTGTTAGATATATTATATATCATATATTATATATCATGTAGATGGGGGAGCAATTATGAAAATTGTAAGTGTCGATATCATCGATGTAAAGAATGATTTGCAATCTGCAGTCGCGAAATGGCGGCCGATTGTTGTACGTATCAATACGGATGAGGGGATATCAGGTTTTGGTGAAGTAGGCATGGCATATGGAGTAGGAGCTTCGGCCGGATTTGGCATGGCCAAGGATCTATCCAAGATCATTATTGGTATGGATCCGATGAAGAACGAGGCAATCTGGCACAAGATGCAGAAAAAGACATTTTGGGGACAAGGCGGCGGTACGGTCGTCTCAGCTGGAATGAGTGCGATAGACATGGCTCTTTGGGATATCAAGGGCAAGGCATTGGGGTGCCCGGTCTATCAGCTTTTAGGGGGAAAGACACGGGATAAGCTCAGGACATACGCCAGCCAACTCCAATTCGGCTGGAACCGGTCGGCAAAGAAAGATATCCTTACGACGCCTGAACAATATGCAGCAACGGCTGTGAAAGCATTAGAGGATGGTTATGATTGCATCAAGGTCGATGTCAATGAAATAGATGAAGCGGGTTATGCAAAGCGCCGTAATCTTTGTGGGACACTTTCCAAAAAAGTGCTCAATGTCGGCTATAAGAGGCTGGAAGCCATTCGTAAGGCTGTCGGGGACGAGATGGACATCATAATCGAAGCGCATGCTCTCACGGATACGACATCTGCTATAAAGTTTGGCAGGATGATAGAGGGCTTCGACATTCTCTTTTATGAAGAACCGATTCAACCCTTAAATTTCAAACAGATGAAGGAAGTCGCGGATGGCGTCAATATTCCGATTGCCGCAGGTGAGCGCATATATACCCGGTGGGGCTTCAGGCCGTTTTTGGAAGATGGGTCGATTTCCGTTATTCAGCCTGATTTGGGGACCTGTGGCGGGATTACAGAAGCAAAGAAAATCGCCGATATGGCACATGTTTATGATTGTACCTGCCAGATCCATGTTTGCGGCGGTCCTATCATGACCGCAGCGTCTTTGCAATTGGAATGTGTGATACCTAATTTTGCTATACATGAATTGCATAGATATGCTTTGCTTGATGGAAATATCAATACTTGTAAATATAATTACCTGCCGAAGGATGGATTTTATGAGGTTCCGGATTTACCAGGCATAGGACAGGAACTGACGGAAAGATCCATTGCTGAATCGGATAAGACCACTGTTCGGTGAACCTGTGGCAGGCTGCAGCTTTAAAAGGCAGTGCGGGAAGGCATGGAAGCAGAAAATCGAATATAGGAAAATTTTTTTTTAAGATTTGTGTATAAGGACGGAGGGGAATTCTCATGAAATGTGGTTGTGCGGATTGTTCCACGCATGCATGCTATACCAAAGGGATAAATTGTACAGGCATGGACAGCGAAGCTGTAAAGGCTGCATATACATCAGAAGAACTCAAGATCATGAAGGCTGCGGCGTATGTGGAAGGGACTTTTTATAGTAATATCACTCGCTTGCAGGAAACGGCAGAGTTCTCTAAAGCTATGGGATATAAAAAACTGGGAATGGCTTTTTGCATCGGGCTCAATGCTGAAGCACATTACATTGCTAGGTTTTTTGAAAGACAAGGCTTTGAATTCTATAGTGTCTGCTGCAAAAATTGTAGTGTCGCTAAAAAAGATCTGGGCTTGAAACAGGTCAAGCCGGAACTAGAACATGAAGCCATGTGCAATCCAAAATTCCAGGCACGGTTCTTGGCTGAAAAAGGGGTTGAACTATATATTTCCTGCGGATTATGTGTAGGACATGATGCTGTTTTCAATTATAATTGCGCCGGGCCTGTCACAAATCTCGTTGTCAAGGATCGGGTATTGGCACATAATCCTTTGGGGGCGATATATTCCCGTTATTGGAAACGCAAGCTGGATATAATGGATCCGGATGAGGTGTAATGTAAAGTAGGGCAGTGACTTTGTAATTTTGTGGTAGCTGGTAGATACATAAGCTGGAAATGCCTGGGATGACATTGGTACAAGGTGCTGAAAATAGATGCTTTAAGGAAGGTCCTGCAAAGGGGACCAGCGCTTTGCCTGAGATTCGATTGGCAAAGCGCTTTTATTTTATGTTTCCGATGGTTATATACCGGATTCTATGGAACAGGAGAACTGCAGACATGAATAGTCAGGGAAAAATTGCAAAATTCATTCAAAATGTCAAAGAAGTGAAGATACCGGAAAATGTGTTGCATGATATATCTTACCGCATAGTGGATTGGCTCGGCTGTGCAGCATTGGGGAAGAATTACCCACAGACCGATATAGCAAGACAACTTATAAACGAGTTTGGTGGTACCCCGGAGGTGCATGTCATTGGAAGCAGACGGAAAGCTTCTTTGTTGGATGCTGTATTTATCAATGGCATCATGGGGCATGTGGCGGAATTGGACGATGGGCATCGTTTGGCTATCGGACACCCCGGGTCTATTGCGTTGCCAGTAGCCTTGGCTTTTGGTGAAAGATTTGCTTGCACTGGTGAGGAATTTTTAAAAGCAGTGGTGATAGGATATGAGGTGTTCATCCGTCTGGGACGGACGGTGAATCCTTCGCATTACCGCTATTGGCATACGACTGGAACCTGTGGTGTGTTTGCCGCCGCTGCTGTTGCCGCTTATTTTTTGGGGCTTGATGAAAAAAAGACAGTCAACGCCTTAGGGATTGCTGGAACGACGGCAGCCGGCTTACAGGAGACCTTCGGCAGCTATGCAAAGGCGTTGAATATCGGACAAGCCTGTCGAAATGGCAGTATGGCGGCTCTTTTGGCGCAACGCGGTTTCACCGGGCCGGATGATATCCTTATGGGGAGCAAGGGATTTGTAAATGCGACAAGTACAGCAGCGTCAGGGGATTTGATCAATGCGATTGACAACATGGAATACTTGTCCACAACAGCTTTTTATAAGATTTATGCATCCTGTGGACATACGAATTCTCCCTTAGATGCGGTTCTTGCTCTTTTAAATGAAAGGGAAATCCATGCTGAGGAAATAGAAAAGATTTTGGTCGAAACTTATAAAGTCAGTGTTGATCTTACTGGTACGCTTAAGTGCGACACAGAAGACCAGGCAAAATTTTCTTTGCCTTATTGTATAGCCTTGGCAATCCTCTACGGGCGGGTAGCTTTAAGCGGCTTCAAAGAAGAGATACGTAAGAATGAGCATGTTTTATGCTTAGCCAGAAAGGTAAAAGTAATCGAGGATGCGGGTGCGACAGAGGCTTTTCCTGCACGTTGGGCAAAGGTCACCATTTTTCTCAAGAATCAAAGCAGTGTATGTAAAGAAGTATCTGGCTCGAATGATGCTCCGGATTATGAACAGATCGAGGATAAGTTTATTTCAGCTATGCTTGCAAGCGGATATAAAGAAGGAACAGCCCGTACGATCTTACGGCTTGCATTATCCTTGGGGGGGGAAAGCTGTATGGCTGGACTTTTTAACGAAATATATGATATATAATATATTTTTAAAAAGACCATGGTCAACTGTCTTGCTCCATAGTGTCTCGGGTTGCCGAGAAAGTACAATATATCCAGAGGAGGAGATTTTGCATGTTATCGTTAGCCATTGCCTTATTTGTGACCGCCTGGGTAGGTTTTATGCTATGCAAGAAATATAAGCCACAGGGTGTTCTGTTTTTTGCAGGGATAATATTGCTGGTTTGTACCGCTGCTTTAGGGACAAGCAGCATGGTACCGCCGAAACAGGATACGGGCTTCATTTGGTTCAATATCTTTGTATTTGTCAAGAATTTATTTAGCACGGAGCTTGCAGGACTGGGACTCACAATCATGTCAATCGGCGGCTTCGTACGTTATATGGAGAATTGTGGTGCGAATCGGGCGCTTGTAGAAGTTGCAGCTACACCGTTGAAGCATATAAAATCTCCGATGCTGATCATGGTAGCCGGCTATTTGATCGGTCAGGTGGTTGATCTGTTCATTCCCAGCCATGCAGGACTCGGCCTGTTGCTTATGCTTACCATCTATCCGATAATGGTTGCGAGCGGAATGAATAAACTTACGGCCGTCGCAATCATCGTAACAGCAAAATTTACGGATATCGGCCCGTTGTCATCGAATGCGATACTCGCGGCTAAGACGGCAGGCTTGGATCCTGTTACATATTTTATCCAGTATCAGCTTTATGCTGTGCTCCCGGCGATCATCGTCGTGGGGATAGCGCATTATTTCATTCAGCCATGGTGGGAGAGAAAAGAAGCAAGGGGAAATATAAATGTCGATGCGGAAATAGATGAGAGTGAGAATACGGACAATGCGGACAGGCAGCGAAGTCGGATTTATGCGATATTGCCAATGCTACCACTGGCTTTGGTGATTTTGTTCAGTCCGTTCTTCCATACGGGAATCAAATTGGATGTCGTATCGGCAATGATCCTCTCGACAGTCGTAGCGATGATTTTTGAATTCATCCGTACGCGCAATGCAAAACAGGTCATGAATGATATTATGAAATTTTTTGAAGGCATGGCTAAACAATTCAGGGTCGTTGTATCATTGATCATTTCAGCAGAATTGTTCGGTAAAGGGTTGGTATCGATCGGTGCGATTGATTCATTGATCGGCTTTACACAGGGTGGGAGCTTAGACTTGCAGGTCATCGTACTGGTCATCAGTTTCATCATGGTAGCATGCGCGTTCATCATGGGATCAGGAAATGCTGCATTTTTCGCATTTGCCAGTTTGGCGCCTAAAATAGCCGAGTTCCTTCATGTAGATCCCGTCTTGATTTTATTGCCGATGGAGTTGTCTGCAGGATTCGGCCGTTGCATGTCGCCGATTACGCCAGCAATCGTCGCTATGGCCAGTATTGCGGGTGTTTCGCCGTTCCATGTGGCAAAACGCTGCGCAATTCCGGTAGCGCTTGGATTTATCGCCCACTTGACGTCCATTTATTATTTCTTTCTATGATGCTCATGCGGTTTGCCCGGATGTTGGAGGAATACGCAGAGGCAGTCATAGGGGGAACAACATAAAAGGATATTCGTAAAATTAGAAGGTATCGATCTTGCGATTGAAAAATGCTTGGTTTCTTAGGATATGCTTGGGAATCAGGCGTTTTTCGCTGCCCTAGGGTAATCGACGATGCTTTTATGACTTGTTTTATAGAGGATGAATGGTTTTATCCGGGATGTCCATAAATAATTCGATGTAAATTTTATGAAAAGAGGTAAAAATACATGAAATTTTTCTCAGGACATAAGGAAGGCAAGCTTACATTGAGGAAAAAGCTTGCCTTTTTTTTCGTGCTTATTGCAGCGATTCCTTTATTTTTTACCACGATTGTAACATTGTATGTCGGGCGGGCAGCTCTATTGGAATCCGTATATTCGGATAGTGGGAGGACAGCGGCAGGATTAGCGAGTGACATCGATGCGATGCTTGTATCGAATATCCAATTGCTGCAGGCTATGGCAGATAGTGGTGAAATAATATCAATGGACGTAGAAAAGCAGCGGTCATTCTTGAACGAGATCGCCCAAAGGACGCCAGGTATCAGTACTTTCATAGTCAGCGATGCGAATGGAGTTCAAACTGTAAGGACAAAAGGGGAAAATACAGAAAACAGCGAAAGGGATTATTTCATTAAATTGCGTCAAGGTGATGATTTTTCTATGTCCGATGTACAAATCGGACATAGTACAGGAAAAGCTTCCTTGGTTTTGGCGGTCCCGATCCGGGATAGCCAGAAGAATTTTGTCGGTGCGCTGCTTGGCGTCGTGGATTTCGATAAATTGAGCAAAAAGGTCTTGGATACCAGATATGGAGCATCTGGATATGCTTTTTTAGTCGATCAAAAGGGCAAGATCATTGTTCACCCAGATGGGGATTTGATGAAAAATATGAAAGATGTCAATGACCTTCTCCCGGTGCAGAGCGCGTTAAGTGGTAAAAGCGGCAGTGTATCCTATGATACGCAGGACGGTAAGCAATTGGCAGGATTCAGCCGATTGCCATTCAGTGGCTGGGGCGTAGTGGTCCAACAGCCGGAGAGCGAGGCAGTGGCAGGAACCAATAAAATCATTTTCGTGGGGATCGGATTTACGCTAGCAGCTATACTCCTGGCAGCATTAGCAGGAATAATCGTAGCATCTTTCATCACAAAGCCGATAGGGAAACTTTTAGAGGCTACGAATAAGTTTTCCAGAGGGGATTTGAATGCAAGCGTCGATATAAAAAGCGGGGATGAAATAGAACATTTGGCAGATGCATTTAATATAATGGCCAAACATCTGAAAAATTTAATCCAGAGTGTAAAGGAAAATGCCAGCCGGGTCTCATCGGCGGCGAGAGACCTGGCTTCTTCGGCTGGCGAGGTCAAGCAGGCAACGAACCAAGTCGCTGTAACGATGAACCAGTTTGCGCAGGGTGCACAGAAGCAATTGCATGAACTTGATGATAATTTGCAGGAAGCGAATCAGATGATGGAAACCTCAAACATAGTGGCCGAAAGGACCGTGAGCGTATCTGACTTATCGAAGGATATGAGCCAGGATGCTAAGACAGGTGATGCAGCGGTCGTCAATGCTGTAGAAAAAATCAATGAGATTAAAGATACCACGAAGTTGACAGTAGGGTCGGTGAAAACCCTGGAGGAAAAAAGTTGGCAGATAGGAGAGATATTGGATGTGATCAGCGGGATTGCGGGCCAGACAAATCTGCTGGCACTGAATGCTGCGATAGAAGCGGCGAGAGCTGGCGTACATGGGCGCGGGTTTGCCGTTGTGGCGGAAGAAGTACGGAATTTGGCCGAGCAATCGCAAACAGCTACAGATGAAATCGCCTCGATTATTGGAAAAATAAAACAGCATATGAACGATGCTGTTTCCGCTATGGATACTGGTAATGTAAAAGTGAATGAAGGCGTAGTGGTTGTCAACCAGGTTAAGCAGGTTTTATTGAATATCATGGAGCAAATCGACAAGAATGAAGTCCTCATCCGCGAAATGGCTCTTGCCAGCAAGCAGCAGATGGAGGTTACGCAACGTATGGCTGCCGGCATACGTCAAGTCGCCGATATTGCTAGATCATCCAGTGACAGTGTGCAGACGACAGCCGCCGCTACTGAAGAAATAACGGCATCCATGGAAGGCATCACCGATTCAGCGAATGTTTTGGCAAAAACGGCGGCTGAACTTCAAGCAGTGATTTCTAAATTCCAGGGATAGATGATGGCCTTCTTGCAGGACTTTTGATGCTTGAGGGATCGGGATTGGAAGCATAGGATGGTTGGGATGACTTTTATATGCAGCCGCTGTTCGTAGCAGGATAGTGGCTGCTTTTTTAATGCGGGAGTCCAAGTGAGCGGGAATTCTTGTCAACGCTATTCTATGCATTGAAAGGACAAAAAGGGAAAAATAAAAGCCCCTAGAGGGGCGATAGGAAATATAGTTGCGAGTCTCTTGCAATGCGTATCGATCATTGGATCATCTAGGGATAGTGATCTCGGGATGTTCAATCATCGTTCGTTCTAATTTTAAAATAAAGCCGCATTTTATCAAACGCGCGCTTTTTGTGTTTTGCCATGAGTTTTTCCATTTCAGAGCCGTTCTTTTGTTCGATGAAATGGATCATTTCTGCGTGTTCGCGATAAGAGTCCTCTATAATTTCTGGGAAAAGCTCAAATACAGTCTGGATCCGCTTTTCCATGATTATCAGGTTCTCTAAAGTTTTCTGCATACAATCGTTTCCACAGGCTTTAATCAATATGGAATGGAATGCCCGATTGTCTTTTGAATACTCTTTAAGTGCCTGCCGGTTGTAGGCATCCATCATGTCTTGCCAACATTCCTTCAAATCATGGAATTGCTCCGGTGTGATGCGTTTGACGGCAAGCCTGGCAGCAACGGGTTCCAAGAGCTCTCTCATTTCCAGCATGCCCCGAATGGATTCCTGTGATATGCCACGTACCTTTGAGCCTATATGTGGTATGGTCTCGAGTATCCCCTCCGCTGTTAATTCCTTCAATGCTTCCCTCACAGGAATATCGCTGGTGCCATACTCTTTTGATAATTGCCGTATAATCAGATGGGTTTCGGCAGGCAACATATTAGCCAAGATCTTTTTTTTTAGGTCATGATAAATAATAGTAGCCTTTGTTTCTGCTTTAATAATCATATGATTTCCTATAACCTTCTCATAATTTATTCAAGACGGATCGTCTTATCCAGTCTGTTGCTTATCTGGACATATAAATAATGCTCATGTAAGAACGTTGAATAATATATCATATATTTTGGAGGCGATACCTAGTCTGCGGGATCATGACTTTGCAAGCACTATATCATCATGGGGCTTGGGGAATTGTGCCACGTATATAATCTATCCACTATACTAACATAAGTTGATTTTTTTAGCAAAACATTATTGCAGGCAGTATGGTGTTAATATTTTCTCGGTAACTTTTTTTCGCTTAATTTCACAATAAATTTGTAAAATTTTGTTATTTTAAAGGAAATATATTCAAATATATAGTAGAAAATATAAATAATACAAAAATGT
>JBDKTO010000121.1 GCA_039680175.1 Veillonellales bacterium
CCGTTCGACTTGCATGTGTTAGGCACGCCGCCAGCGTTCGTCCTGAGCCAGGATCAAACTCTCCATAAAAGTGTATTTTACAGAGCTTTGATGGCTCTTATAAAGTATCATTAGAATTTATTGTTTCGGAACTTCGTCACTTCCGTGACGAGCATTCCCGCACATCTGGCTTTTTTCCTTACTTACATTGTTTAGTTTTCAAGGAACACTCGGCTGTTATCAGCCTGCTGCCGTTTGCGACGACGCGCATGGATGCGCTAGTGTCGAGGGTGTGCCATGGACGGCACGCTTACCCGAGACAGCTTTTATATATTACCACAACCGCTCGGTTATGTCAACATATTATTCCTGGCAATTTTTGCCGCTAAAAAATCTCTCAGTGATTTTTTCATCACCGCACAGCGACAATTAATATTGTAGCACAACCTTATTCCTGGTACAATCCAGCCAATATTCCAATATCGGCTATTATGCCGGTTATAATCACAAATAGTATTATATATTTCGTTATGCTTATTTATCCATCAAATAAAAATCTTAAATAAAATTAACAATACAATCCCCGGCAAACCCAAGAAGCCGGCAATCAAAGCCGTAAGTGGGTTAATGGCAATGGTAAACCCGATATGGGCTCCCACAAAATTCAAGATCCAAAGCATAATACCGCCAATCAAACCATTATAAATGAATTTCAATACCAAGCGCAGCGGCATTAAAAACATTCGACCCACTAAATAAATCAGAATAATTCCAAAAAGATAGGCTAAAATGACATTAAATTCTCCCGGCAGTACTGGCATACGTTTCCCCCGCTTTCCCTGTATTTATATCCATTGTAAAGTACAATGCTCCCTTTGTCATGCTCTATTTTCCCAAACAATTGCTATAGATTTTTCGTATGGCCCCCGTCCGTCTGGCCTGTTTTACTAAATACATGTACTTTCGTTCCGTCGTCTTTATCAAGTACGCCGCATATTCGATCAAATCATTATCTGTCACATCATTATAGAACTGCTGGGCGTACAACCAATCCTGCCTAGCCTGATCTATCATTTCGCTTAATGACGGAATGGGTGTGACAGGCCGATTGCTTCCAAACAGCCAGCCTGCTATTTTTTCTATAGACCGGACAAATTTCATATCAGCACCTCCATTTGCTAATATATATTTACCCTGTCCCTATTTATGACTCATTCGTATAAAAAAGAGAGCAGATCGTTCTGCTCTCAAAATTCCGCATCCATATTGTGCCTGGTGTAAGGCGAATAAGTAACCCCCGCCTGCCGGGCCTGTTTCAATAAGTAGATGTATTTTTTCTCTGCGGCCTGCATACGAAACACCGCATAATCTACCAGATCCTGATCCGATACTGTATTATAGTAGCTTTGGGCGCTCAGCCATTCCTGCCGGGCCTGTTCCACTACATCGGTCAGCGGCGGCATAGGCCTTACTTCCGGCGGATCATTACGCAGCACCCGCCCTACCCAGTTCCGGCAAGCGTCCTTTACATTAGCATTCCAGTTAAGGTTCATTTCATCCCCTCCTATTACGGTTATTTTTCCCAAACAGGAGGGCCCTTAATCATTTTTCCGTTAAAAAATTTTATTACATTTCCCGGCGATTTTCCAGGGCTTTGGATAAGGTAACCTCGTCGGCATACTCTAAATCGCCGCCTACCGGCAGCCCGTGAGCGATACGGGTTACCCGGATGCCCAAAGGTTTTAACAGCTTTGCAACATACATCGCTGTCGCTTCTCCTTCCACATCCGGATTGGTAGCCATAATCACTTCGGCAACGATTCCTGCCTGCAGCCGGTTCAGTAGTTCCTTAATCTTAATGTTCTCCGGGCCGATGCCTTCCAGCGGCGACAACGCTCCGTGCAGCACATGATACCTGCCGCGATATTCCCGGGTCCGTTCCATAGCCGCCACATCCCGGGGTTCTTCCACCACACAGAGAAGGGACGAATCCCTCTCCTCGGACCGACAGATTTGGCAAGGATTACAATCGGTTAAGTTAAAGCAAATCTTACAGTAACCAATCTTTTGTTTGGCATCCACAATCGCATGAGCCAACGCCTCGGCCCGTGCCTTATCCATTTCCAAAACATGATAGGCCAGCCGGATTGCGGTTTTGGGGCCAATCCCCGGCAAAGCGCGGAATTGTTCGATCAACTTCGCCAGGGGCGCTATATACTGCACGGTCTAAAGTAGTCCTGGCGGTAAATTCATGCCGCCGGTCAGTTTGCCCATCTCCTGCGCCATCATATCGTCAACCTTTTTGATAGCCTCGTTGACTGCTGCCGCCACTAAATCTTCCAGCATTTCCACATCTTCCGGATCCACCGCGGTCGGAGAAATTTTGAGGGATTGAATTTGTTTTTCGCCGGTAATAACCACCTTAACAGCCCCGCCTCCTGCCGTTACTTCCATGGTACGGGTTTTTAATTCTTCCTGCAGCTTTGCCATATCCGCCTGCAGTTTCTGTACCTTTTTCATCATACCGGCCATGTTGCCCATATTGCCAAACATAATGAGAATCCTCCTTAATTCGATTCTGATTTCTCTTGCTTTATCACCTTACCGCCAAACAATTTCACCGCTTGCCGTAAAGCAGGATGCTGTTCTTCCGGATCTTCCTGCGGTGCCGGCACCGGTTTCGGCGGCCGCACCGCAGCCTGGGGTGGTGACATACTGCCTAATGTGCATTGCACCTGTACCGGTTTGCCGCAAACATCGTTGAATACTTTTTCAACCATTCCCCGATAGTCGGCCTTAGCGGTACGTTCCTTGGGGAAAGCTGCGGCAAACTGAATAACAGCCTGCCGATCAGTCAAACTCACCAACTGACCCTGAGCCACACAGGCATGAACGGAACGCTTGCCGCTGGCAATCAGTTCCTTTAGCACACGATCCCAAACTTCTTTTACATTCGCCGTTTCCTGTCCCTGTTCCTGCTCTGCCGGCGGCGTAAAAACAGCCGGAGCGGCAGTTGGCGGCGCATTAACCGCAGAGGGTACGGAATTAGCCAAGAATGCCTTCTTCACCACCGGCGGAACAGAAGCAGCCGTCTGCTGAGGAATCGACGGCAAAACCGGATTTACCGCCGCTGCCGCCACTTTGGCAACAGCCGTACCGCCCCCGGCTAATTTTCCTTCCAAAGCCGCTACCCGTTCCACAAGTGCCTGAAAATCCTTCTCTGACGTTCGCCGGCAAATAGACAGCAACGCCATTTCCGCGGGAATTCGCGGCTCCGGTGCCCATTTTATCTCATTGACCGCCTCATTTAGAGTTTGAATCATTTTGACCAGTTCAGAATGGGTAAATTTAGCGCTATGCTCTTTCAAAACCGTCCGGTCCTCGCTATACAGCTCAATGTTTTCCATATCCGGCGCTGCTTTAAACAGCATCAGACTGCGAATATGCAGCGCCATTTCCAGCAGCACCTGACGTACATCCTTGCCTAAATTGATCAGTTCATCCAGCCCCAGCAAGACGGCTCTGGCATCCCGGTCCGCCAGACTTTCCGTTAAACGCCATACCCACTGGTGACCAATCAGCCCCAGCAGTTGCCGCACCTTATCTGCCGTAATCCCGTCCTCATCCAAAGCGGCGCACTGATCCAGCACGCTTAAGGCATCCCGCAAGCCCCCGTCGGCATGAATTGCAATCAGTTTCAAAGCCTCTTCCGTCACATCCAGACCGCTTTGATCGGCAACTTCCGTCAGTCGGGCAACAATTTCTTTAACCCCAATGCGGTGAAAATCATAACGTTGACAGCGGGAATGAATCGTAGCCGGAATTTTATGAGCCTCGGTTGTCGCCAGAATAAACACCACATGGGGCGGCGGTTCTTCCAAAGTCTTCAGTAGCGCGTTAAATGCCTCGGTAGTTAACATATGTACTTCATCAATGATATATACTTTGTAGCGTCCGTCTACCGGAGCAAACTTGACGGTTTCCCTGAGGTCGCGGATCTCATCAATACCGCGGTTGGAAGCGGCGTCTACCTCAAATACATCCATAGAAGTGCCTGCCGTAATCCGCTCACAGTTAGGACAGGCATTACAGGGCGTCGGCGTAGGACCATGATCACAATTCAGCGCCTTGGCAAGGATTTTAGCCGTACTGGTTTTGCCGGTACCCCTTGGCCCGGCAAATAAAAAAGCATGGGCAATTTTACCAGTTGCCAGAGCATTTTTCAAAGTTTTGCTGATATGCTCCTGCCCTACCAAATTGTCAAAATCCTGTGGCCGCCACCGACGATACAATGCCACATAACCCACAACCCAGCACCTCCTTTAAGCACATATTTTACATTCCACATCCGCCCTGTTATTCCTCTTTCCGCTGCCGGCAATCCCTATGTTTCCGTTCTCCCTCTTTCCTCAATACCCCCAACACGAAAGACAGCCGGTTGTCCCGGCTGTCCCGCATAACGATTCTATAACTATACCCGCTTACTCTTTTTACCTTGCTTCCACACACAGTAACCATACAAGCTAAACAAAACAAGTGTCAGAAGAACCAGCCAGGGATTGAACGCGTTTAAGTGGGTGCCATAGGCAGCATCCGACCAATTAAACAGATTGCCAGCGACAATTACCAGTATAAGCATAATGGCAAGATATAACGGCGAAAATATTTTTTGCTTTAAACTATTTACTATTCCATTGCCGGTCTTAGCCATAAGAACACTCCCTTTGTCAGCAAGCATTGACTGTCTCCCCCGAAAACTTTACTAAAAAAATTTCCCTTTTACACGCTTTGTTCAGTAGCCAAAAAATGATCGATCAATTACCCTAGAGTTCTATTTCTTTATCCTTTTGCAGCCATTCCAGCAGATTGTTTTCTCTGATTGCCTTAATTTTTTCTAGCGCTTCCGGTGTCCATTTGTACAAGCCGGTACCCGTCTTAGAGCCCAGAGTACCCTTTTCTACCGCCTCTTGCAATAATGGCGAAACCCCTTCACTATTGCACAAATCTTGCATTAAATAGCCCGATATATTATAGAAGATATCCAGACCGCCTAAATCGGCGCTCTCCAACGGCCCTGTCGTAGATAGCCGACGGCCTAAACTATATTTAACTGTAGTGTCTACCGCCTCCTGGGTCGCTATACCACTTTCCACAATATATAAAGCCTCTCTTAATAACGCTAACTGCAGCCGATTTCCGATAAAGCCAAGGGCCTCCCGATTTAACGCCACCGGTTTCTTCCCAATTTTTTTCATAAGCTTCCAGGTGGTTTCAACCGTTTCCCGGGAAGTGTACTTGCCCGGAACAACTTCTACTAACGGAACAAGATGCGGCGGATTCCAAAAGTGAGACACGACGAAACGTTCTTTATGAGTCAGTACCTGGGCAATCGCCGTTGGACTTAACCCGGATGTGTTGGTAGCAAAAATCGTATCAGGCGGACACAATTTTTCCATGGCGGCAAACACTTTCTGTTTAATTTCTAAGACTTCCGGAACCGACTCAATTACAAAATCCACACCCACGGCGGCCTCTTCCAACGTGGTTACTCCTTCTATCCGCCCCAGAATTGCCGGGACATCCTCGGTCTGTACCAACCCGTGCTGGCGATAGGTTTCCAGCCCGCTTTTAATTCCCGCCAGGCCGCGCTCAACCTCACTGTCATCAGGGCCGTACATGCGAACCTTGTATCCTGCCGCAGCAAACATCAACGCTGTTCCATGCCCCATAGTTCCCGTTCCCAAATTACAAATTTGCTTGATTCCTTCGATGCTCATTTCTCCACTCCCTCTACTAATTTAGACTGTCTTTAAAGCTAAGCTCTAGATTTTCATAACCACCTAGAAAGGTATGAAGGTTAATCCCAGTAACATCACAATACCAACAACAATCCAGGTAATAAATGTATACCCGACAAAATCTCTAAATTCTAGGCCCACAACCGTCATAAACGGCAGTGCCCAGAACGGTTGAATCAGGTTAACCCAGTCATTACCAAAGGAATACGCAACTACTGTTTTGGCGTGAGGTACTCCCAATGCAGCACCGGCTTGAATAATATACGGAGCTTCCACTGCCCATTTACCGCCACCGGAAGGTATAAAGTAGCCGATGATATTCGATAAAACAGCCACGAAGGCCGGGAAGGTATCCGGAGTAGTCAAGCTAATAATCCAACCGGCAAACACTTCCACCAATCCGGTAAATTTCATCATCCCGAATATCCCGGCATAAAAGGGAAATTGGAGTAAAACGCCCCATGATGCCGGAGTAGCCGCTTTAACAGCTTTCATTAAATTAGCCGGAGTTTTATGCAAGAAGATAATTAACATCAAAAATATCATATTGACCATGTTCAAGTCCAGAGTCTTCTTAGCTTCAAAGAAGTGATAGTACAGATAAACAATAAACATGATCCCCATAACATAGGACAAAATAGGTGTATACGTTAGTCGCTCACTAGGAGTAGTAATGGCCACTTTTTCATTCTCTACCACCAGGCTCTTCTCTAATAAATCCGGCCGCAGCTCCCGCAGAGTCTGAATATTTGACTCTTCACTGGGAGGAAATATTTTCCAAAATAATACAATGGCCGTAATCATGACCAATAATAATACCCACAGGGTATAGGATGAAAATATAGTGTCCCCAACCGGAATAACCCCCATTTCCTTAACCATGAAATGGGTCGGTGTCGCTACCAATAATGGTACGGAAGCAGATAATCCAACATGCCAAATCATAAAAGTAGCATAAGTAGCGGCGACCAATAATTTGTAATGCACCCGAATATTGCGCAATTCCGCTTGACGAGCCAATTCTAAAGTAAACAAGGCAGCAAAAATCAAACCGAATCCCCAATTTAGGTAATAGGAAACGGCGGAAATCAATACCCCCCAGACATAAACTTGCGTCGCTGTACGAGGCATGCGGGCCAGTGATACCAAAAGCTTATTGCAAAGTGGTGTAGTGGCCAGCGCAAATCCCGTAACAATAATCAACGCCATTTGCATCGAGAACTCCAATAAGATCCAGAAGCCTTGCCCCCAGGATTGCACAATCTTGTAGGGATTCGACGGGGTAAATGCCAGTGCCAAACCGAAGGTAATGAAACTTAAGAGCAGTAAAATGACATAGGAGTCGGGTACATAACGCTCAGCAAAACTAGTGATAGCTTCAATAATCCCTTTTTGTTTTTTCGGATTCTCCCTGATAGGGTTTCCCATCATTGGACTTCCCACAATAGACCTCCCCCTTCTTTCCATAGTTTTGTTTCTATGGTCTTACTTAATATATAAGCAAGTTCCATACCAACTAGTACTCAAAGGAAGAAATTTTTGTCCATGCAGCTATAATGTGAAGTTTTTCACTGTCGCCAGTATTAAGGAGCTGCAAAATTGTTACTTATCGCTGTTTTGACTGCGCATTTTTTTGCCAACTGCGCATTTTTTACTCATCTTTTTCGGCCAAGCCAGGATATTTTTCCAGACCATATTCTGCAATTTTATATAGCAACGCCCGCCGACTAATATCCAGAGCTAAAGCCGTTTTAACCCGATTGCCATAGTGGGCCTTTAATGCTTTCGCAATCACATCTTTTTCAACTTGATGAAGAATTTCCCTGAGTGTCCCCTTCTCGTGAACGGCAATGTTCGGGGCCTTATTTGTGGGTATAATTCCCAATAAATCTTGTACGTCAATCACTCCGCTGGACATAATAACGGCCCGTTCTAGAAAATTGCCCAACTCTCTGACATTGCCTGGCCAATGATACTTCTGCAACAAACACATGGCTTCTGTAGTAATAAGGGGAACCTCTCGATGAGTTTCATTCGCAAACCGCCTTAAATAGTAATCAACAAATAGCGGAATATCCTCCTGCCGTTGTCGAAGCGACGGTACTTGAATGGGAATAACCTTTAGCCGATAATATAAATCCTCGCGAAAGGTCCCCCGCTGTACCATTTGTTCCAAATTTCGGTTGGTGGCGGCAATGATGCGAACATTAACTTTAATTGTCTCCGTACCGCCAATACGCTCAAACATGCGTTCCTGCAACGCTCGCAAGAATTTGACTTGAATTGATGGACTTAATTCTCCAATCTCATCCAAAAATAAGGTCCCTTGATGCGCCAATTCGAAGCGCCCGGGTTTTCTCGCCACCGCCCCGGTAAAGGCCCCTTTTTCATAGCCGAACAATTCACTTTCCATTAGGCTCTCGGGCAGAGCGCCGCAATTGATTTTGATGAAAGGCCCGTTGAAGCAATGACTGTTGTTATGAATGATCTTGGCAATGAGTTCCTTCCCGCTGCCGCTTTCTCCGGTAATAAGCACCGTGGCCTGAGTCTGGGCAACTCGTCCTACCGTCTTGCAGACATCCTGCATTAGCGGACTTTTACCAATAATGTGGTCTATTTGATATTTTTCCTGAACCCGAGTACGCAAATCTGTCAGTTCTTCTTTAAGCCGCCTAGTCTGAAAAGCCCGTTCCAGTACAATACGCACTTCATTCACGTCGGACGGTTTCACCAAATAGTCAAAAGCCCCCCGCCGCATGGCTTCTACAACTGTATCCATGGTGCCATGAGCCGTCATTAAAATCACGGCAATCTGAGGGCTCTCTTTATGAATCAGTTCAAAAGCTTCCATTCCATCCATAACTGGCATTTTAATATCCATCATAATTACGGCAGGCTTGATCATTCGTGACTTCTCTACTGCTTCCAACCCATTGTTCGCAATATGCGGCTCGTAGCCTGCCTTGCGGACCACCTCAAACAGTAAGCGACAAACGCTGCTTTCATCATCCACCACTAGAACCTTATGATTGATCTCCAATGAAATCACTCCTCTGGCACCGGAAAGAATAATGTGAAAACACTTCCAAATCCAGCAGAAGACTCTACCGTTATTTTGCCACCCCAGGTTTCCATTAGACGGTACGCTACTGCCAAGCCCAAGCCAGTACCACCTTCCTTTGTCGTAAAGAAAGGATCGAATATTCGGGAAATATGACCGGGATCTATGCCACTGCCATTATCCTGAATAGCAACGCAAACGCAGCGGTTTTCTCTATCACAAATACTGCTTACGCACACTTCGCCTTGTTGTGAAATGGATTGAATCGCATTAATAATTAAATTTAAATACACTTGCTTAAGTTGTTCGCCTTCAACTAAAACTTTAGGTACATCCGACGCCAAAGTACTGGTGATTTTAATATTCTGGTGCATAGCCGGATTGCCAATCAACAGCAACGTGCTTTCCAATACTTCGTTTACATCAACCAATTTTACTTCCGTTGCGGCAGGCCTGGCAAAACACAGAAGCTGCTCAATGAGACGGTTCATACGGTCAGCTTCCTGGGAAATGATCTTTAGATATTCGGTCTTCTCTTCCTGGTTAAGACTTTCTCCCAATAATTGGGCAAACCCTTTAATTGCCATCAAAGGGTTTCGGATTTCATGGGCTAATCCTGCTGCCACTTCACCGATTGCTGCTAAGCGCTCGGCTGTCTGCACCTGTTTTTCCACCATTTTCTGAGCAGCAAGACTGTGCGCCATATCGTTAATGGCATTGGCGATTTCTCCCACTTCACCGCCAAGGGGAGGCAATTGGTAATTCAAATCTTGTTTAATATTTGACAGACCTCTTTTAATTTTTCCAATATCATTCATCAAATGTTCTATAGAATAAATAATCCCTCCTATGCCTAAAAGCAGGCCCAAAATAATCATTACATAAGTATGCCGTTTCATAGCCACCAGCTGGGATTCAATATCGGATGTTAGTTCGTTCGCCCATATATATCCTAGCACCTTTCCCTGCCGAATGATGGGGTACATTGCGTTCATAACTGGTCCCCGGACCAAATCACCTTCCTGGACCCGTTGTTCTCCCCCTTGCATTACAATACGCCCTTCATGAGTCTGGCTAATGGGCATGCCCACTTTATCAGCATAAACAGAACTGGGGCCATATGTTACGATAGCATCTAATTCTTTGGCATAATAGCCCACACCAATTCCCGGATATGCTGCGGCAACCTGATCGGTATAGCCGCTCAGGAATTTGTTGATTGCTTCAATTTTCTCTTGCCGCCCGGCTCCTTCTAAACCTGACTGAAGTAATATATCGTCGTATGTACCGGCAAGATATTGATCCAGCATATGGGCAGCACCAAATAATTTTTCTTGCTTTTCGGCAACTAAAGCTCTCTCTGCGCTTATCGTCATCAGATATCCCGCGGCAATAATCGGCAATGCCACCACCATCAGCATTACCATCAACAGCCTGCCTCGTAAACTTTTTGGCAACACCGCTACTCCTCCTCAAGCTGCGTGATGTCGCTCCAACAGCATAGACTTCCCGCAGATTAAGTTTAGTAACAACCTTTCTCACTCATTCTTATCTTTACTTAAGCTATCGGCCATGATATCCAATTCATCCGCCATGGTCCCTGCCTGCTGAACAGCTCCGGTCAGTTGGGTAAGTGCGGTAGCGATCTGACCAATCAACGCCTCGATTTGCTTCATTTGGGAACACACATTGTTACTATCTGTCTGGATGGAGGTAACGATCTGGGTAATTTTACCGATTGAATCAGCACTGACACCTAATCTAGTTTTTTCCCCGGTTTATAGAACAAATATTTTTCCCGATCGGTTATGGCAACACCGATATCGCCACTACACAGTTCGGTAAGACAAGGAAATACACGGATATAACTATTGAGGATATCTTCATTCTGTGTAATAACACTCTCCTGCAATTAACTCACCTCTACTCCACATAGAATCTTCTTTAGGTAGAATGTTGCCGACTCCCAACACGGTGATTTTCTTCATAATCAATATCTCCTATATCATCCGGATCGACATGCAAATATTTAATGCCGGAAAACATGCTGGAGATTTCTCCGCCGTTTTCCGTTAAATCG